>JAOAHF010000007.1 GCA_026415355.1 Brevinematales bacterium | reverse complement strand
GTAATAACCATACCATAATAGTTGTAGACAATAACTCAAGAGACAATGATAGAAAAATTTTAAGAACTTTTTTCAACGAATTACCAACCAGTACCATTATATACGAGAGTAAACTTCAAGACAAAGACTATTTACCCTCCATACTTATGAAAAATCCTAAATTCATCCTTATACTCCTAGACAATAACTATGGCTATGCTAAAGGCAATAACTTTGGGCTTAGGCTAGCAAAAAGAATGAATTTCTCTTATGCTATAATAAGTAATAACGATATAAAAATTGAGGAACCAGTAGTAGAAAGCCTTGTTAGAGTAATTCAGTCTTACAATGACGTAGCAATAGTTGGTCCTAAAATACTAGGTTTAGACGGTAAATCTCAAGGTCCTTTCAAAAAACCTGGAATAAAGGAATATATAATATACCCATTTTTTTATCCAATCTTATACCCCTTTCTGAAATTGAGAAGTATTATAATTAGCAAAATAAATAAAAACTCCGAACCCGAAGAAAAAGTAATATTTCCTTATAGGCTTATGGGTTGCTTTATGTTGGTAAATCTAGACATACTTGAAAAAGTTGATTTCTTTTCCGAAGAAACTTTTCTTTACGCAGAAGAACTCATACTAGCTGAAAAACTTGAAAAATTGGGCTACAAAACTGCCTATTATCCAAAGGTTAGTATACTTCACTTACACGGTGAAACAACAAAGTTATTAGGTTATAAGAAAATGTATTTCATGGACGTGGAGTCAAATATCATATATCTGAGAAACTATAGAAAGTATTCTGAAGTATTTATATCTTTGTTTAAACTTTCAAAGACATTTTATTTTTATTTTTGGATACCTATATTATCACTAATCCGGGTAATAAAAAACTTACTTCTCAAAAAAATATAATACCACTAGACTTTTTAAATATCGCTTTATCCTATGAGTTTTTGATATAACAGAATCTTGTTCTTTAGAATTTAGATTCTAAAGATGTCATCAATAAAGAAAAATTACATATATAATCTGTTGGTAAACTTTTCTAGCTTGTTCATTCCCCTAGTCACATTTCCTTATGCAACTAGAGTACTTGGCCCCGAAAGTATCGGTAAAGTGAATTTTGCTTCATCTGTTGTAGACTTCTTCACTGTATTCTTCCATTTCGGTATTTATCCATACAGTATTAGAGAGTTGTCAAAAGTAAGAGATAACCAAACACTTTTCAACAAAAGATTTTCTGAGTTAATTCTTATTAACACTTTGCTGGTGTTTTTATTACTGATCTTATTTATAATGACAGTAGAAATTTTTGACAAGTTTAAGTCTGAAAGACTACTTTTTTATGTTATAGGGTTGAATATACTTATATTCATATTAGGTTTTGACTGGCTCTTCATATCTCGAGAGAACTACTTCTATGTTTCAGTAAGAATGATAATAACTAGATTGATAGGTGTAGTCCTTCTTTTACTTCTAGTTACAAAAAAGCAGGATTACATTTTATACGCATTCCTAACTCTCTTCATAGGTGGATTGATATCATATCTCATAAACCCTTTATTCTATCGCAGGTACGCAAGCTTTAATCTATCAGAGATAAATTTATCCGAACATATCAAGCCTCTAGTTTTAACTTTGGTAGTAAGTTTTTTAGCTAGATTCTACTTAAACCTAGATGTAACTATTTTAGGATTTTTGTCTACATACGAAAGTGTTGGTTTTTACATTGTTGGATTAAAAATAGTGATGTTGGTTCAAAGTTTAGTTCTTTCTTTTTCTGGTGTTATTGCTCCCAGAATAGCTTACTATTCTGGATCAACGAATAAGGAAGAACTTAGGAACTTTATCAGAAAATCGATAGAGTTTTCTTGGTTTTTGACAGCTCCAATATTTTTTGGTATTCTCATACTTTCAAGAGAAATAGTAGTAGTTATATCTGGAACAGAGTTCATACCTTCTGTTACTGTATTAACTATTCTATCTGGTGTTTTACTCCTAACACCTTATATTTCTATATTTAGTCAGTACATGTACTATACAGGAAACGAGAAGAAATATATAAAGTTTGTAATAATCCCAACTATACTAGTCTCTTTAGTTATGTATGGTATATTGATACCCCATTACAATTACATAGGTGCTTGCATAGCTAGAATTGTTTCTGAAATAGTTCAGTTTATATTGTATGCTATTTCTGTAAAAGAAGTTGGCTTTAGAAATACCTTCCCACTGAAAAGTCTTAAGTATATAGGATTAGGATTAGTTATGTTCACAGTTTTAGCAATATTTGGCAAATTAGTAATAATAGATTCTCTGCTAATGAAAATTATTATTTATACCTTAATAGGTGGATTGATATATGTTGGTATAAACTTCATTACTAAAGATTACTTCGCAATGGAAATAATTAAATCCATTCACAGTTTCATATTTAGAAAGAATATATAAAAGTTTCTATTACTACCTCAGTATCATTAAACAAACGCTGTTAAGATAGACAAATCTTTTTCAGATAGCAAAAGTTCGAGTTATATTGATAGAAGAATTAATACTTAGAGTAAATCAAAACTTATTCCACAAAAAATAAAACCAACTATGAGATCAGTAATAAACTTACTTTTCATTACCCTGAAGTTCTGTATAACAACTTTTTCTAATGTTTATGTTAGTTTCTAAAGTCTGTAATAGTTATAAGAAAACCTACTAAATAATCTTATATCTGACTGATCTTACAAAGTAAATTTGGTTGAAATTTTTTCCTGAAAACGTCATACAAGATTGAAAATTGTCTACACAGATAATCAGAATTAAAAGAATGAAAATTAAGTTTGTCACTTTGATGGGGTTTACAGATTATGTTGATCTTGTAAAGCCACCGGGAATGATACCACTTAAAATGTCTCAGAAACATGGTTACAAATCATATATTGTTCTCCATAGGACAGATGACAAAAGATTTATAGATTATAAGAATGCTGTAAAGGGGTTGAAAGTTATCAAACTCAAAGACCGCGGCAAGAAGTTTAGGATTGATATATCTCTTCTTAAGTTCTTAGTACGAAATGCTAGGAATATAGATATCCTCCACAGGTTTCTATACACTATTGAAACTATGTTCTATGTCATACTTTACAAGATACTCAACCCTAAAGGTATAGCCTATGTAACACTAGATAATGATCTCTCAACTCTTAAAGACTATCCATACTCGCTATTACCCAAATATCCAGAAAGAAAACTTAGAAAGATTCTCAGAAACTTTTTTGTTCACAAGATTCTAGAACCGATTTTCTTGAGACTTGTAGATTTACTTTCAATACAGGTCGTTGATGGCTTGGAAATTCTTAGAAATATATACAAAAAGCATAGAGATAAATTCTTTTACCTACCTTACGGTATTGACGATGAATTTGTAAAACTGGAAAACATACAAGTTAAGAGCTTTGATCAGAAAGAAAACATAATACTCACTGTTGGTAGAATAGGCTCAAGACAGAAGAACAATGAAATGCTGTTCAATGCTTTGGAAAAGGTAGATTTGAAGAATTGGACTGTTATGATTGTTGGACAAATTGTTAATCCTGAATTTGAAAAGTTTCTTGAAGAATTTTTTCTCAGAAATTCACATCTCAAAGAAAAAATTGTCTTTAAGGGACACATTAGCGATAGAAAATCAATTTACAATCTTTACAATATATCAAGGATATATGTTCTAACATCCTTGTTTGAAGGTTTAAATCTATCAACAATAGAAGCAGGTTATTTTGCTAACTATCTGATTATTACGGATGTAACTGGTGCTAAGGATATAACAAACAATGGTGAATTTGGTGATATAGTTAGCATAAACGATGTAGACGGACTAGCTAGGAAACTCCAGTTTGCTATAGACAATCCAGATTATGTTATGGAAAAAGGAGAAAAAATAAGACAACACGTGCTGAAAAACTTCTTATGGGATAATATTATCGATTCGCTTGAAGACAAAATAAGAAGTACCTTAACTAGTAGAGGATATTAATTACTAAGTTTTGAATTAATGATATGTTAAACATAATCTCTAGTGCAAAGATCTGCTCTCTTCATACTCCCATGAAGTACTATAGATGGATCAGCATGGATACATAAAGTAGGATATCCCTTGACTAGTGATAGTCTACCCAACGTGTCTATAATTCTGTCAATAGGAAGCAATCTAATGCTAGGATTTTCAAGCAACATATTTGTGAAAGTTTTTACAGTCTTCGAACTTAACATATATGAGCAAGTAGTATTTGATAGTATTCTGTCAAAAAATATTTTGTCGCCATCTCTTTTTATGACTAACTTATCTATCTTTAATTTGCTCAGTTCAATACCATTTGCTAAGTCTACATAGATAATCTTATCATCTGTGTCTCTCACACAATCTCTTAAAAATTCTATCATATCCTTTATTTTATAAATGCTATCCTTATCCATCATGGCATCATCTTCAAACACTATTATGTAGTCATTATCTTCAGCCAAAATAGACCATAATCTCACATGCTTATCAGTTAGAATAATTTCAAAGTTAGCAACCTTTGAAAATCTAGATAACCCCATTTTTAGCAAATTGAACAACCTTGTCAACAAAAAATTGAATGATTTTAGTACGGGTAGTCTTATTTTTAGATACTTATGTAGAGATATCTGATATCTCCACATTACAAATTCTCTCTTTAGATGCCACATAAAACCATGATCCGAATTCACATCTGGTTGAAACGATACAGGTAAGAATTTAACTTCGTAGTATTCCTTCAAGAAGTTAACTAGTTCCAAAATTTTTGGTAGAGACAACTTATTCCTTCTATCATCATTGTTATGGATAAAACCTATGCCCACTCTAGGCTTCATATTCAGCATAATAATTGTTTCAGCTACAAATCTTCAACATTTCGTACTCTGAAGTCCATAAAAAAATGAGAAAAGTGATTAGATGATAAACAGTATCTTCTTGGACTACAAGAAAATTCTCAAAAGCAAACAGAAAGTAAATTCTCTGAAACAAGAAGGATGGTATTTTATTTTCAAAATAGTCATTACAAAACTAAGAAGTTTTCACTTTCAAGTGAATATGAAACTTTAAGCTCCACTCAAAATCAAGTTTTCTAAAGGCAAAAGCAGTAATTTACCCTATGAAAATTTCAATAATAACTATTATAACATCCTAGATTAGTTACAAATAGCAAAATCTACTTTACAGCACTGTAGTAAGCTTCAATAATCTTATCTACTATATTATCCCAATTCATCTCGGTTTCGACAAACTTCCTAGCATTACTACCAAGTTCCTTAACAACCTGAGGATTTTCTAAAAGAAACTTTATTGATGACTTCAAACCTTCCCTTATAGATGATACACTGCTTCCATCTATGAGTAGTCCATTATAACCATCTCTTACTATTTCAGGCAAGGCACCTACATTAGTTGCTATTACCGGTTTAGAAAAATAATATGCAACTCCAACAATACCACTCTGTGAAACTTCAGTGTAAGGTAAAACTACAACATCAGCCCACTTGTATAACATGCCTCCCTCATCCCATGGAATACGTCTCAACCTAAACTCAACAATATCCTTTAGAAGTTCGTTTTTTGAAAGTTCCATTATCTTGTCATACAACTCATTATAACCAAAACCTGATCCAAGCTTACCGGCAACTATAACTTTTAAGCTATTATACCCCTCTTTAACAAGTTCCAAGATTGTCTCAAGTAATAAATCAACTCCCTTCCTTGGAGCAACCCATCCAAAAAAGAGAATTTTTAGAAAATCCTTGTCTTTATCAACTAATTCTCTTCCCCTAGAATAGTATTCAAACAAAAGTGAATTATGATTTCCTATCGTTATTGAAAGAATATCTTTTTCATCAATTTTGTAGGTATCAACAAACTTGCCCTTAAGTATTTTACCATGCACGAATATCTTTTTTGATATTTTCCTCAAAATGTATCTTACCAAAATCCTCTTAAAGTTTTCATCACCTGGGTGAATTATAACATCATGAAAAGTTGTAAAAATTTTGGTTCTAAAAAATAAAGAAACTGCAAGTATCAATATCGAAACATTATCAACCCCATCATTGAAATGTATTATATCTGGCTTGAATCTACACACATCAAATACAACCTTTAATAATCCAAAAACATTTTTTGGAATCTTAAAAACCAAAAGATCCTTACTTATAACAGGAATAAATTCACTATATGTAGATTCTTTCAGAATGATTCCAACTTCTATTCCCTTTTTCAAGAGAGAATTAGCCATCTGAATAGAATAATCTTCAGGTATTCCAGAAGGAACAACTAAAACTCTCATAACCTACTCCTAGAAGCTAAATTAGGCTCAAATTCCAAAATCCCAAGAGCATGATGGTAATTCGTAGCAAAATATATCTTCCCGCATATCATTACATACAGAAGTATAAACAAAAAGACACAAAATAACGTAAACTACAAATAAAAACTCATTCAAAATAATACTCACAAAAACCATCAACCAACCAAACAAACACTTTTTTATCACTAAAAACATGGTTATGCATCATTTTAAAATAGTCAATCAAAAACATACCAATTCTACTATTCACTGCAAATACTACTGAATTAAGTTTATATACCAAAACTGTTTTTGCAAATTCGCAACTTGTTCTTCTCAGTAACCACATAATTTACACTAACGCAAAACAAAGGATTCTTTATAAACCCATAGATTTCATTCTTATCTAGAAAAAGAATTAAAGCAACATAAAAAATCATAACCTATGAAATGCCTTATTATTTTCTCAGGCAATACTATAAGTGGTGCAGAAATAGTACTCCAAGATTACCTAAAAAATAGGAAAGATCAAAATATCGAGTTCTACGCTGTATGTTCCAGCAAAAAGATAAAAGAGTTCCTCATAGAATCAGGTATAAAACCACAAAATGTAAATGTATCCATACTCCTATCTCAGCTAGGCATAACAAAGTCTAATCTCTTTGTAAAAGCGTTTTTGTTAATAACTAAAATAATTCTAGTTATCCTTGCCAAACTATACATACAGATCATATCCAAACTAAAAAGTATAGATGTAATACTAGGTAAAAATACATACGATGCACTGTACTTTCCACCTTTAAAGGGAAAAGTTAGAAATATACTCTACATCCACGACATACTAAAGAAAGACATAATCTCAAGATACATAAGAAAAATAATACAGAAAAAAGTCGATCACGTAATTGCAGTTTCAAATGAAGTAAAAAGTTCTCTAGGCAAAAAACTAGAAAATAAAGTATCTGTAGTTTATAACGGTACAAAAATATCAAATCAGATAGCACCACTAAAAACTACCTCAACTCCAAGATTAATATGGATAGGAAGTATAGAAAAACGTAAAAACCCCTTGGAATTCGTTCAAATGATAAACCAAATAACCTCAAAAACTCCAGAAATTAAAGGATTAATTATCTACAAATACTACCAAAAAGACTTACTTTCTGAACTACATAGAGAAATCTCTGATAAACCTTACATAGAAATTAAGCATAACCTAACAAGAGAAGAAGTTATAAACGAGATAAAAAACTCAACAGCAATAGTTATAACAAGTACAGAAGATCCACTACCCACAGTAATCCTAGAAAGCTATTCCCTAGGAATACCAGTTATATCAGCCAATAGAAGCGGAATGAGAGAAATGGTTATACACTACAAAACAGGTATCCTTTACAACTCAATAGAAGAAATAGTTAATTCATGGGAAGACATTTTACGATTCTTTATTCAGCAAAGAAGTGAAATAGTTCAAAACATACAACAACTTTTAACCTCAAAGTTCTCAATTGAAGAACAATTAACACAAATTGACAAAATTATTCTAGGATCTAATACATCAATTAGTTCTTCTTCAAATATTTGACAACAAATTCTTTAAACACATCAAAACTCCTAGCACCTATTATTCTCTCAACTATTTTACCTTCGTAGTTTATTATAAAAGTCGTTGGAATAGATGCTATTCCACCATAATAGTAGTTTAGGGTACCATCATCGTGCACTACTGGATAATTGAACTTGTATTTTTGGGAAAATATCTTAACAGAATCAACATATCTATCTAAAGAAACACCAACTATTATAAGCTTATCTTTGAATTCCTCCTGCAAGTTAATCAAGTCAGGTATTTCATACCTACATGGAGCACACCAAGTAGCCCAAAAGTTCACCATTATAAGTTTCTTACCAATGTGGTCTGCAAGATCTATATTTTTCCCATCTATGGTGGTAGCCTTGAATATAAAATGTGGATACTTCCCACCCTTTTGATTTTCTTTTGCGAATAAAGTCAAACTTAGAAACAATGAAACTATCACGATAAAATACTTAGTCATAGATACCTCCAACAGTATATAGTAATAAAAAATAATAATCTATCATATAAAATTCAAGCCAAAATCTAAAAACAAAATTTAAAACATAAATAATCTCAATAATGAATAAAAAATAACCAATAAAAGGATTTTTTAGTGCTCTTTAACGACACTATAATTCAAACATTAATTACGTGTTTTATTCAAGGAATAGAAACCAATCTAATATAAAAAATACTATTTTTCAAGTTCACCCCAACTCTTACCAAATCTGTACTCTACTAAAAGCGGTACTTTAAGATCTACACTTTTTTCAAGTATAGTTTTTATCATAGTAGAATAATTTTCTTCTTCTTTTTCAGGTAGTTCAACTATTATCTCATCGTGTACTTGAAGAAGCAGTTTTACAGAGGTATTCTTTATAGCGTTATACAACTTATTCATCGATATCTTAACTATCTCTGCTGCAGTACCCTGTATGGGAGTATTTATAGCAATCCTTTCAGATTTACCGAAATTCAGTTTATTCTCATCAAACTTCTTATTAACAAGCTCAGGTATTCTCCGAATTCTACCAAACATAGTCTCAACATAGCCTTTTTTAGATACAAACTCAAGAACACGAAATATGTATTCTTTTATACCTTTATATGTCTCAAAGTATTTCTGTATTATATCGCTTGCTTCCTGTATTGATACACCAAGTTGTTTTGAAAGTCCATAGGGGCTTATACCGTAAACAATACCAAAGTTTATTATTTTACCTATTCTCCTGTATGTAGAGTTCATATCTTCTGGTTTTATATGTAATACCTTCATTGCAGTTTCAGAGTGAATATCTCTGTTTTCTATAAAGTGTTCTATCAATAAAGGATCCCCAGAAAAATGTGCTAAAACTCTCAACTCTATCTGTGAGTAATCAAAACTACCAAGTAAGTTACCTTCATTTGCTATGAAAGCTAACCTTATCTTCTTACCAAGCCCATCTCTCACAGGTATGTTTTGTAAGTTTGGATTACTTGATGATAACCTACCAGTAGCAGTTATCGTCTGATTAAAAGACGTATGTACCCTACCAGTTGATTTTATTAAAAGATTTGGAAGCTCATCAACATACGTTGTTTTTAGTTTCGTAAGAGTTCTGTATTTCAGTATCTGCTCTACTATCTCGTGTTCTCCTAAAAGCTCCTCAAGTACTTCTTCATCCGTAGAGTATCCTGTTTTTGTCTTCTTAACAGGATTGAGTTTAAGTTTATCAAACAATATATAGGATATCTGTTTAGGAGAATTGACATTAAAATTTTCGCCAGCAAGATCAAATATTTTACTAGAAACTCTATTTATTTCTAAGTCAAGCTCTTTGCTAAGATTTTTAAGATACTCTACATCTACCTTTATACCGTTATACTCCATCTCCCCTAATACCTCGACAAGTGGCATCTCTATCTCATAAAACAGTTTTTTTAATTTCTCATTCTCTTCAAGCTTATTTGAAAAAAAGTTATACAACCTAAGAGTTATATCAGCATCCTCACAAGCATAATTAACAACATCTTCTATATTAGCGTTAAGTAAAGTATTAAATATACTTTCCTTCTTCCTAGTTACTTCTTCATATTTAAACTTTTTGTAATTTAAATACTCTTCAGCAAGTCTATCTAAATTATGTTGAGTTAACTCTGGTCTTATCGTATAAGATGCAATCATAGTGTCAAAAAATATATTTCTAACTGTCACTCCATACCTTTTCAAAATAACATATTCAAACTTTATGTTATGACCTATTTTCTTTATTCTCTCATCTTCACAAACCTTTATAATAAAATCCATTATATCACCATATATATCCTTAGCCACGGAATGCAAGATCGGAATGTAATACCCTATCCCTTCCTCGATAGATATAGCAATTCCTACTATCTTACACTCCATAAAGTGCTTTTCATCTGTCTCTATGTCTATGCACACATATCCTTTACTTAGTATCTCACCATAAAGTTCTTCGAGTTCTGACTTTCTAGTTATAAGTTTGTAATTATTATGTCTAGCAATGTTATCTAGAGATACAGAAGGTTCTGAAAATAAAGAAAGCTCACCATTACTTCTAGTAGATACCTTCAGCTGAGTTTCAGACATAATTTCGTTTAGTATAGATTTGAATTCATACTCCTTAAGAAGCTCTACTACTTTAGGTTTGCTAAAGTTACTCAAAGAAAATCTAGTTATAGGTATATCAATTTGCGCATCATTAAAAAGAGTTACAAGTTGCTTACTTAAAAATACATCTTCTCTACTTTGGATAAGCTTTTCTTTTACTCTACCCTCGATTTCATCAAGATTGGAGTATATGTTTTCTATGGTTTTATATTTTTGAATTAATAATGCTGAAGTTTTTTCTCCTATACCTTTAGCACCAGGTATGTTATCAACTTTGTCTCCCAGTAAAGCAAGATAATCAACAATATACTCAGGTTCAAAACCATTTTCAACTATAAAGCTGTTTCTATCTTTAACTTCATAATCAGACTTTGAAGGAGAAAATGAAATTACACGAACTTCCGGGAATTTAAGGAGCTGCAATAAGTCTTTATCACCCGAAACTATATAGATAGAATACTTACCAAAATACCTATTCACAAGTATTGATATTATATCATCCGATTCATAACCAGGTATTTCCACACACTCTATACCTGCTTCTCTCAAAAGATTAACAGTTCTCTTAACTTGTAATTTCAGATCTTCAGGTGCTTTTTCTCTATTAATCTTATAATTAGCATAAATACTATATCGTTTTGTTCTCTCTCTAGGACCATCTAAACAAAAAACCGCATTCTCAAACTTGAAATCCTTGTATAACCTAATAACTGTTCTCATAGCCCCAAATATTCCAGAAGTTATTTCTCCCTTAGAATTAACAAGATGCCTTCCTGAAAAACCAAAAAACGATCTATAAACTAAGTTGCTAGTATCGAACAAGAATAATTTCTCCATACAACCACCTTATCTTCCATCACCTAATATTATAACAGATAGATTTAAATCCAAAACATCTAAATCAGGAAAATAACTCGAAAACATAGAAACAAAAAAATACTCTCATTACATAATACATACTAAACAAATCGAAACATCCGTACAGTATCAATTACGCATTTTATCCTACTTGATACAAATAATCTTAACTTAGTCGTAAAGATGTTCAAAAAATCATTGTATACTTTGATAGACTAGGTATGAATAAGAATGAGTTTATCGAAGTACACTGAGACATTATATCTCCAAGGCCAAAGACGTACTCATTGAAATATGGAAAACATACTAAATTTACACTTCACAAGTTTCAGTTTCATATCACAAGTAATTTAAAATACGTGTCAAGTTAAAAGATTATAAGTGAAGCACTTCCTAACTATTATTTTATGAAGATCTTCGAAATAAAAATACTTCGACACTAAACTCTTTGAGTACGATGTTTATTAAAAGTTAGAAGAACATCCAAGAGATAACAAGAATAAAGTGGAATTAAATGCTCAAGGCTCTTAATGATAGATCTTAATAGAATAGCGGGTCTAGGAAAAATTGAAAGCATTTTTTACAAAGTCTCCAAGCATTATAAATTTTATATAACAGATGAAGATATTTTTGGAAATGCGTAGAGACATTTCTAGCTGAAAACAGAGGAGAAAAAGGTATTATCTACAATCAAGACAGATAATAAACTACCTAGGAAGTTATACAGAAAAACTGGATAAGACAAAAGATAAATTACTTGAAACAATAGGCAAAAAAGAATTTGAAAATACAGAGTTGCTATCGGATGATACAATATTCTTCAATGTAATAGGTATATCCTGAGTAGTTCTTTTCCAGTAAAAGTACAGAGAAATCTACAAAATTTACGCTCTAAATAAATAATGTGATTCATTTTAGTTTATCGATGAATTTCATTCTGGTTTCTATATACCTTACTAGCGATTTATAAGTCTCATCACCATATGTAGCCCTTATTTGTTTTTCATATTTGTAGACAATATCAACAAATTCTCGAAATACTTTTAAGAAAAGATACCTTGCGTAAAAGTTTCTTTCATCAAGCTTAAGTGCCTCTTCAAGTTTTAGCAAAGCATCATAATGTAACTTCCTCATATAATTAATCAAACCTTGCTTAGCTAATATCATACTTTTGTGTTTATCAATACTAATTCCCGTAAACTCAGAGAGTTCTTCAGATATAGAATACTTGAGTATAACTTCAAAGTTTTTAGACTTAGTATCCTCAGCAAATCTTCTGTGAAATTCTGCAAATTCAACAGACGACTTGTAATCATGCAATATTTCTCCTTTCTCGGTACTAACTAATTTTCTAAACTGCTCTGGCGTTAAAAAAAGCAAAGATTTTACATCATCAAAACTCATACCTATCACTGATAAATCCTCTTGGTGTGAATTTTTAAATTCAATTTCGCTAGTAGATTTTTTCCCAACAACAATAGTATAAACACCAGTTATAAAGAGCAAAGCATTAGGGAAAACACTTTGAATAGTTTTAAGTATAGATACAAAATCATATGTTTCAAGATTATGCACAGGAATCCACTGAGCAAACACTCCATCTGTTTTTAGTTTAGAATAAATAAGATTGTAGAACTCTTTTGTAAATAAAATCCAACTTTCAGATGACGCTGGATGTGTAGCATCCGCTATTATAATATCAAAAGTTTCCCTATGGGACTTTAGAAAATTTCTACCATCATCCTCAACAAAAACCCAATTCGTTTTTAAAAATACATTGTCATTATAACCTTTATAAAACGGTAGAGCAGAAATTACATCAGGACATATATCAACAACATAAACCTTCTGAGTCGAAACATGGCTTAAAACACTACTTAGTGTTATTCCACCTCCAAGAGCATTAACCATAATGTTTGAATTACTACCAGAAATCAAAAACGGCAAATTACCTAACATCTTAAAAGTAACAATAGAATCAAAATCATTTGGCACTTCGTCAATACCATTTATCTTCAAGAACCTGACTCCATTTACATCAAATATCCCTATGGTACCATACATACCCTCTTTGTAGAACTTAAGATCCCCTTTTATATCAAAAAAACCATTATAGTATTTGGTAAATGTTATTTCTCTTGGTAAAAATATAACTATTGAAGCTATTATTACACCTATTGTGCCTAGTACTTTATTAAACCCCATTTTAGCTATAACAACAAAACCAGAAATAAGATAGAGAAACGAAATCAAAACAATACTATTGCTAAACCCAAAGATAGGTATAATGAAGTAGGTAATTAATATTACTCCAACTATACTACCAAGAGTATTTATAGAGAGTATAGTCCCAGAAATACTTTGAGAATCACTTTCTTTTTCAGTAACTTTCCTAACAATACTAAAAACAGAAGGTACAACTATTCCTGATGATAAAGCAACAACACCAGCAGTTATAGAAACTAGAAAATATCTAGTTATCGTTAAAGTAATTGTTTCTGAAAACTTATTATCACCAAATAGAGTGAAAATTATATTACCAACCACATTAAAAATAGTACCCATCACAGAGTACGAGTTATTTAGAATATGGATAGCTAGAAAAAGATAAAAAGATGTAAAGAAAGAAATAGTAACAAGCAGATAAAAATCATTTCTCAGTACTCCAACTAAAGGTTTATGTAATAGTGATCCTAATGCTATTCCAAGGATAACAACAGAAAGAATAATCGAAAAAGAAAAAGTATTATTTGCTACGAAATATACAAGCAATCTATACCATA
Organism: Brevinematales bacterium; assembly: GCA_026415355.1. Taxonomy (NCBI): domain Bacteria; kingdom Pseudomonadati; phylum Spirochaetota; class Spirochaetia; order Brevinematales; species Brevinematales bacterium. The sequence continues at coordinate 81,556 of JAOAHF010000007.1, read as the reverse complement.
TTATTTCGAGAGCCATTCCAGAAAATCCAAATAAAAATACAATCAAACTCATTCCCATTCCTATGTTTGCAAATTTAAGGTTCGTTTTCTGGATCTTGAATGAAGCAAGTTTCTCCTCAGATAAGTACAAAGCAGCCCAAAATACAAACACGTTAAGTGCCAAACCAATTAAAAACGTAGCACTAAGCCCTAAAAGATTTATAAAAAGTATTGATGTCAGAAACGCTCCTATGCTACCACCAAGTGCATTTATACCGTATATTTTTTCTATTTCATCGTTATCATAATTTTTTCTAAAATACTCGACAAGAATAGGTAAAGTTATCCCCATAGCAGTAGTAGGCACAAGTAGAATAACTGTTGACAATACAATTTTGACTAAAATGTAATTACCTAAGTTTGTATACAGATTATCAATAAACCCAAAAGCAATAAAGACCATTAATGTATATAGCCCTATAATTAACTCAAGATAACCGTAGAAAGAAAGATTATTTTTAGGCTTTATATATCGAGACACAAAATACCCTATTGCCAAACCTACCATGTAAGTTACAAGAATAACTACCGTCGAATGTATGAAAAGTCCAAATGTTAGGTTAAAAAGTCTATTTAGCGAAATTTGATAAAGAAGAGAACTAAAACCTGAAGTAAAAACAAGTAAAAAAATATAATACCTTTTCACCGACACAAATTTTAATTTTCCCATTTTAAATATTTCAATTTTAAAGCTACCCCACTAAGAAAATTTAAAGAATTTTACGATGATTGCTACATATACTATGTACCACGCTTCAGTCAGCATTTAGGTTCTATTCTATAAGTTTTACAAAGGGGTAATTTTATCATTACCCCTTCAGAATTAATATCTCAAAATAAAGCTTAAGTTACCTCCCACACCTCTCAAGCCAAAATCTGGTATCATATCAGAGGTAAATATACTTGAATCATACTCATTACCAAATGAGTCATATGCTCTAATAAAGTCATAAACAGGTATAGTATACTTATACCCTATATTCAAGGATAACCCCACATACTTTGAAAATAAAAACTCAACATTCAAACCAGCATTAAATCCTATAGAAAATGTTGTTAGATAAAAATCTAACCAGTAGAAAAACCATCCAATTGTTCCTAGATAGGTAAACGATCCTAGTAGATCAAAGCCAATATAAGGTTTTATCTTCAGATTCTTGAAGTAGATTGAGTAGTTAAGTAGTAAATCTACTGTAAGAGTAAGGGGCGAAGAAAAAACTACAGATATATCAATTTGAGGCTCAAAAAATGCCGAATTGCCATCATTTAATCCAGATATTCCTAATACTAGTGCATTACCATCTTCCAATCCGCCCCATTTTTGGTTGAAGTAAGGTAGTAAAACAGGATCTTTCGGAGCATTATACTCAATTTGCTGCAAACCCAAAAATAACTTAAATATAAAACCTCTTCTCAAAGCATCTGTCAACTGATCTCCAAGTTTTGGGTCTCCGAATAAAGGTATCACTTCACTATAGTCTTCACCAACACTAACAACTCTAACAAGTCCACTAACTTCTGTTGAAGTTCTGGTTTTCCCACCAATTACCATTGATTTCGTCTGAACTATATCTAGTTCAAGACCAGGATGTAAATCATAATTTTTACCCAATTCTATATAGTATTTACCATCCTTCGTATCAACTATAGTAGTATAAAGTTTGAACTTTTCTACACCTCTTATTTGGTATTTTATTTCTCCCAATATTTCATTAACAGCCATAATTATTGTCTCCTCTCTTGTTAGATTTCTTCCTCTTATACCTGTTATCATTTCTATCAACTTACTACTTTTACCAGATACTGTTTTACTTACATCAATAACATGGAATATTTCTCCAGTAGATGGTTCATAGAATTTTAAAGACAATCCCATAGTTACCTCATAATAAATACCTCTACCTAACTCATACTTAGTCTCAACACCAAAAGATTTTATATTTGGTATTACTATAGAGAACGAATTTATCAACGCTTCTAAAGCCTCTGGTGTAAGCGTAATTGTACCCCATTTAGGATCAACATATTTCTCAGACTTTAAAACCTTCTGTTGCTGTAGTTCCTTAATTCTACTAAGAAACTTTTCAAGGTTACCTTCAGAAAACCTAAACTCATACCCCCTAACCTTAAATCTCTTCATGTTTAGAAACAAATTTACTATACCATCATCCAGTTTGTTGACAATATTCGGGGGTATATCCCAGGTATAGTAAGAAGCAAATATTGAAATCTCTTGTTGCTCTGATATTTTAACATCCTTTTTAGGCTGAGAAAACACCAAAGATGACAACAAAAACAAACTCGCAAAAAGAAAAAGCACTCTCATAAAAACCTCCTCAACAATAAATATTATAAATGCACATATTAAAAACTGAAACTTCGCAAATAATAGAAATGAAATTTTTTTACAGTAAAAATTAAATTCCAAGTATTAACTACAATGATAAATCTCGTTTTCTTGGTAAGAATTTCCGAGTAAATAAAAACCAAATATCCTAAGAAATTCCATAACTTTATACCTAAAGCCACATTGCCTATAAAGTTCTCCACTTCCTTAGGTAAGGAAGATATGCTTAGAGCTATGGAAAGAAGAGTACTGCTTAAAAATCTGCTACTATTTTTCTTTACTCTAATTCAAATTAGCAAGAGTATACTACACTGTATTTATGTCCTACCACTGCTAATAAAAAATAGTATCTTCTTGAGAGATTAAGTGCATCTTACTACCTAATTTCAACATTCACCTTAGAATACATTCCTTTCCACCTCAAGTTGTATTAATATTAAAAACTTATCTTACTCCTTACTGGCAGTAAATTATGCTTCTTTAAAGCTTATTCTCCCGTCCTCTACCAAAGCATCAACTCATAAAAGCAAAAATCACTAAACATATCTACTTCATGTCCAAATTTTGGAATTTATCTTTATTAAGCCCTTCACTTTGAATATAACAATGTAAATTTTATATAATTATTTCTATATATGTCAAAAAGTCTCAAAAGAGATCGTGATGAGGGGAGTTACATAGATATAGAGAGTATAAAGAGTAAGATAAATCCTAAGATACAAAAGTTGGTGAAAGATATGGGATACGAAGTTGTTGATATCGATATAAAACGAGGTAAAACTTTAGTGTTTGAGGTAGAGATATATTCTAAGAATAAAAGTATATCTTTGAAGGATTGTGAAAAGGTATCAAATGTTATATCTAGATTGCTCGATGTTGAAGATCCTATACCTACGAGATATAATTTGCTAGTTAGTTCACCAGGTGTTGATAGAGTTTTCAGAAATCCTAATGAATATGAAATATTTGCCGGTAAAGAAGTAGAAGTTAAGCTAAATAACTTCTCAAGTTACAATCTTTCAAAAGATGTTTTTATCGCTAAACTTATTGGTATAGAAGGTGATGTTGTAAAATTTGATTATAATGGTAATGAAGTTTGGGTTGATTTGTCTGATATAGTATATACCAAACTCTATTTTGACGCAAAGAAATATTTTGGGGGTGATTAGTTTATGGCATTATTTGGGAATATAAAAGACATAGTTAAGTCTATGGATCTGCCTGAGGATATAGTGCATAAGATACTAGAGAAAGCACTATTAGCAGGATACAAGAGAGAATACGGCAAAAACTACGATAATATGGTTTTTAGGATAAGTGAAGACGGTAAAAGAGCTGAAATTCTTGCATTAAAGAGCGTTGTTGATAAAGTTAATGACAGTGTTGTCGAGATATCATTGGAGGATGCTAAGAAGTTTTCAAGCAACCCCAAGATAGGTGATATTATTGAAGTACCTATATCTGCAGAAAAATTCAGTAGACAAGCTATAGACGTTATAAGAAATACATTTTTGTCATTAAAGGCTGAGATAGAAAGAGACAAGGTTAGCTCTATTTTTAAGACAAAGGTTGGAGACATATTCATCTGTAAAATAAGCAACATGAGAGGTAGAAACATTGACGTTATAGTTGATTTTGGAAGCTTCAAAATAGATGGTATCATCCCAGGCGAACATACTATGCCAGAAGATCACAAATTATTTAAGGTAGGCGACTCAATAAAAGCTATTCTTATTGATATATTGATTCCCCAAGACAAGCAGGATGTTAGTTTCAAAAAACCACCTCATAGTAAAGAAGCAAAACTTCTCTTTTCTAGGACTGTACCTGATTTCGTAAAAAAGCTATTTCAGACTAATATTCCTGAAGTTAGTAAAAATATAGTTGAAGTTAAATCAGTTGGTAGAATTCCTGGTGAAAGATCAAAAGTTGCCGTTTATTCTTCTTTTCCTGATATCGATCCTGTTGGAGCATGTATAGGTGTTGGCGGTAGTAGAATTATGAGTGTATCAAAGGAAATAAGTGGAGAGAAAATAGATGTTGTTTTATGGAATCCTAATGTTGAGGAGTTTGCGAAAAACGTATTTGGTAGAAATTCTGTTAGTTCTGTTGAAGAGAGAGAAAATGAAATACTCATAAGTATATATGAGAGTGCTCTAAACGTATTGGGTAAAAATTCAATCAATGTTAGACTCTTTTCACAAATGGTTGGTAAGGAAGTTAAAGTTATGCTTGCTATGGAAGACGATAAACAGAGAAAACCCGAAATCTTCATAGAAGAAGGTGAAATAAATGAAAATACTTACGTAGATTATTTACCATTCGATAAGGAGATACTAGACAAATTGAAAGCAAAAGGCATTAAAACAATAGGAACTCTTCTTGAAGAGATGGGTAATCTAAAATCTCTAGGTTTCTCTTCTAGAGAGATATCGCATATAGACAAAATAGTGAATGAATACATTGAAGTTGAGGTGGAGGAGGAGTAAATGGAAGAAAAAAGAAAGGTTAAAATAAAGATAAAGAAGAAAATAACAACCCCATCTCAAAGCAGTGACGTTAATCAGAATTTAGAAGAGAAGAAAGATATCACTCCAACTGAGACTAAACAAACGTTAGAAAATAAAAGTGTTCAAGAGAATGTTGGTAAATCATCAGAAATTCAGCATCCCGGTAAACAATTTAGGGAGAGCAGGTACAACAGAGATTCTGTAAAGGGTTACCAAAGAGAATTTAGGGAGAGAAGGGCATTCTACAATAGAGAACAAGATAATAGAAGAGAATCAAAAGACCAAAGAGATCAAAGAAGAAATGGATTACAATTTAGAGATAAGAACCAAGGACGTCCAAATTACAAACAAGGGCAACAGAGTACCGGTAAGTTTGCTATAAAAGACAAATTTGCCAAAAAACAAACCACTGTTAGACCTCAAACTCAACAGATTCCACAAGTTTCCAAGAAGCAAACTGTCAAGTATTTAAAGAAAGAAGTAGAAGAATTTGAAATACCAGAAGAATCCTTTGAAGCCAAATTAGATGCGGAGTTTTCGAAACATCGAAAGCAGAAAGTTTACGCTGTACCTGAGGAAATAGAGATATATGATGTAATAACAGTTGGAGATTTAGCTAAAAAAATGAACGTTAAAGCTTCTGATCTTATAGAAGTTTTAGAGAAGCTTGGTTTGTCAGTTACTATAAATGACAAAATTGACTCTGACACTGCTACAATTGTCGCAGAAGAATTTGGAACAAAAGTTATTGTAAAGTCTGTTTTTGATGAGATAAATGTACAAGAAGAACCAGACAATCCCCAAAACATAAAAGAGAGGCCACCCATAGTTACTGTTATGGGCCACGTTGATCACGGAAAGACAACTCTTCTTGACACAATAAGAAACACTAGAGTTGCTATGTCAGAAAGCGGTGGTATAACACAACATATAGGAGCATCTGTTGTTGAAATAAATGGTAAAAAGATAACATTTATAGATACTCCAGGACACGAAGCTTTTACATATATGAGAGCTAAAGGTGCCAAGGTAACAGATATCGTTATCTTAGTTGTAGCTGCAGATGATGGAGTTAAGGAGCAGACAATAGAAGCACTAAATCATGCAAAGGATGCAAAAGTTCCAATCGTTGTTGCTATAAATAAAATAGATTCTCCAGGTGCAAATCCAGATAGAGTAAAAAATCAACTAAGTGAGTTAGGACTCATACCAGATGACTGGGGTGGTGACACTATTTATGTCGAAGTATCGGCTTTGAAGAAAATTAATATAGACAAATTGCTTGAAGCTGTATCTCTACAAGCTGAATTGATGGAACTCAAAGCAGACTATAAAAAAAGAGGAGTAGGATTTGTAATAGAAAGTAAAGTTGACCAGGGTAGAGGTATAGTATTTACATTAATAGTTAAAAACGGTGTTGTGAAAGTTGGTGATAATTTTGTTGTAGGAACCACTTATGGAAAGGTAAGAGCAATATTTGACGATAAAGGGAATAAAATAAAAGAACTCTTACCAGGACTACCTGGAGAAATAGTTGGAGCTGAGGAATTACCTAACGCTGGTGAGAAGTTTAATGTCGTTGAATCAGAAGATCAAGCAAAAGAAATATCAGAAAAAAGAAAATATTACTCAAAGATAGAGAACATAAAAAGCCTAAAGTCAGGCAGAGATATATTCTCAGAGGTTAAGGAGATTAAATACATAGTTAAGGGTGATGTTTTTGGAAGTGTTGAAGCTATAAAATACTCTCTTGAAAAGTTATCAAATGAAGAGATTAGTATAAAAGTCATACACTTTGGAGTTGGACAAGTAAATGAAAGCGATGTTATGCTTGCTTCTGCAGGAGGAGCATCAATAATAGCATTCAAAACTAAAGTCCTGCCAAAGGCAAGCGAAATAGCTGAAAGAGAAAAAGTAAAGATAAAAAAGTACAACATAATATACGAGATAGTTGATGATGTCAAGAAAGAAATGAAAGGTTTGAAAGAACCTGTGCTAGTTGAAAAAGTTTTGGGTAGTGCTGAGGTTAGAAAGGTATTCAAAATAAGTGGTGTTGGTTCTGTAGCAGGTTGTTATGTCAAAAATGGTGTAATACAAAGAAAATCAAAAGTTAGAATTTACAGAGATAACATACTCGTATATGACGGAGAAATATCATCACTGAAACACTTAAAAGATGATGTAAGCGAAGTTAAAGAAGGACTTGAATGCGGTATTGCGTTCAAAAACTTCAATGATATAAAAGAAGGTGATGTAATAGAATGTTATAAAATGGTGGAAGAAGAATAATTTAAACTAGATTTTCACGTTAGAAGTCATTTTGGTATTGGAAACATGTTAAGAATTTACAGGCCAGACTTTAGAAATTTTTCCTCTCATCTTTAAGTTGAAATAGTCTTTAGATGTTTTTCATAAATTGTCTATGAAAAAGATCTTCTTTTCACTTAGAAGAACAAAATTTATCGTTTTTTCATATCTATTTGTATCAATAATAGGAGTTGTTTTTTTGGCTTCCTTAATAGTCTTTACAAAAAACATGCTCATATCATACACTAAGGGTGCTTCTCTACTTATTAGCTATGTAAAAGAGTATTTTCTCATATCATTTAATCAGGATTTATTCAGTAGAGATAAATTAGAAGATATAGAGCGTAAAGTGAAAGGATTTTATGTATTTTATGACATCTTGAATTCAAGAGATTTGCCTTATCAGGAGATAGAAAAAGCTTGGCTTGAGTTTGGAATAAACAAGGATGAGATATCCTACATAGTAAATGGTACTAAAATTATAAGAAACACACCATTTGTGTATGAACTAAAAGTAGTTTCAGATAAGCTTGCAAATGATTTGAAAAAGATCCTGAACGGAGAAAAAGTACCCTCTGAGATAGTTATTTCAAACCTTGAAGAATTCCATCTAACCTTCTATAAAGCTATGGATAAAATGCTTAAGTTTATTATAATAGTTGTATCAACAATAGTACTACTTATAGTTATACCATTCAGCATCTTTTTAGTTTTAAAAATGAATTCTTTGTCAGAAATAATAAACAAAGTTACCCACAGAATAAATCAAAACCTCAAGGGAACAAATTATGAGGAAATCGACCTAATAGACCCTAGAAGTGAATTTATTATACTCCAAGAAACTGTAAACTCTGTATCCGATAAGCTCAATCATATACAACATACAAAAAATCAAGTTATAGATAAGATGAATCAAATTAATCAACTATTATCTAATGTTTTTACCAGTGTTTATGATTACATCAAAAGAATGGAAGATCTAAAGTCTAACACAGGTAATATCGAAGTTGAGCATTTTTCAGAATCCTGGAATAAGTTTAGTAGTTCATTTTCTAAGATTGATTCCAATATAAAGAGATTATATGAAAATTTCGATAAATTTAGAAAACTATCATTGCAGACATTTGAACCAATTTCATCTATGTATGAAATATTGATAAATATCCTAAAAAACTTTGAGTTGATAAAACAGGTTTTTTTCAAATACATTCATGAGACAAGATCAATAATAAACTCCGTTCAATCCTCTTTCAGCAAGGAAGAAGAAAAAGTTTTAGTGATTCTTGATGAAATGAAAAGGATCTCATCTAACCTTAGAAGTCTAGGTATAAACGCAAGTATAGAATTTTCGAAAATATCCACTGCTAATGAAGCCCTTAGTAACATCTCTAGTAAAATAGTTGATATTTCCAAAGATATAAATAGTATGTTTGGTAATTTAAAAAGTAGTATTGAAAGTTTTGAAATAGAACTCAAAAATAACATGGATAAGCTTAGCTCATTCATAACTTCACTATCACAATTTGATCGAGATATACAATCTATGCTATCGGCATTGGAAACTCTATCAACAGAAAAGGAAACAACTAATCAGAACATAACTTCTGCGTATAATAGTATATCAAACATCCTGGATAGTGTATCTAATACTGTTGAGCAAAACGAAGTAATCTTATCTGCTTTTTATGATCTTGAAGAAAATTTCAAGCATATCATGAAACTCATTGAGGTCGTTATTTCTCTTGTAAGGGAGGTTGATAAAAACATTGGTATTGTTCAGTCTGTTAACGATATTGTACATGAGTTAAGGAGAATCTCGGATGAAATCAGTAGTTTGTAATTTTCTTACATATGCATTAATATTAATTGTACCTGTTTTGTCACATTCTATAAGCCTTGAGGAGGAGGAAATTAAAAAAGCTAAAAAAGTTGAATTTGAAAATTACAAAGGTAGTGTTAAGAGTATAAGTATTAGAGAACTTATCAATATAGGATATACTCTTGCAGAGATGTCTTCAGAAGAACAGAAAGTTGATTACAATAACTATTACATACTAAGAGTATTACCTACAAACGGGCTTTTAGGAGCAGATGTTATATTCATTTCAAAATATTCCAAGGTTAAGCATATAAATGCAATAAGGTATATAATCACTGGATACCTTTCAAAACAGTTTGGATATCCAACTAAGCAGGCATTCACTCTGTCAGTTTTTGTTACTTACTACAATGCTTTTTATAGGAGTAATTTGGATTACTTCAAATCAAAATATACTAAAAGATTATTTTATTTTACATCCAAGAATATAGGTATATCCACCAAATATTATGATTGGCCTGGTAAAACAGAACTTGTTATACCAACAAGAATAACATTAAGAGGAGAGAAACTAAATTTGGGAGAGGTATCCAAAAAAGATGTAATAGAAGAGATAAGAGCAAGAGAAGATGATTTAGGTATAAAAGAACGAAAAGAACTTGTGGAAATTAGAAAGAAAGAATTGGAAGAAGAGAAGAAAAAGTTAGAAGAGAAGGAAGAAGAAATAAAACTAAGACAACAGAATATTGATAAAAAATACGAAGAAATATCTGAAAAAGAAGAAAAGATAAAATTAGATCAAACCCTAACGGAAGAACAGAAACAAAAACAAGTCAAAGAATTAGAAGAAGAGAAAAAAATGCTTGAGGAAGAAAAAGAAAAATTAGAAAAAGAAAAGAAGAAGATAGAAGATATCAAATCCGAGCTTAAGTCAGAGGAAGAAGATATAAAAAAAGAAGAGGAAGAAATAAAGGAAGATGAAAAAAGAGTTTTAGCAAAGGAAGAAGATCTGCAGAAAAAAGCTAAGGAACTAAAGGAAAAGGAGGAAAAACTTAAACAAAAAGAAGAAGAGCTTGCTAAACTAGAAGAAAAAACAGTTTCTCAAAAAGCAGGTGATAAAACAATCTTTGCAAGTAAGATGTATTACTTGAAGAAACAAGATTTTGAACCCCAAGCACATTATAATAATGTAATGTACCTTATAGATTTGAGCAGTATGAAAACAATAAAAAAGAGTAGTTTTACGAACATATGCGGCTCCAAATATTACGTTTATGCTGATGGTGTTGTTGTAATTGGATATAATCGAACTCATAGTCAAGATCATTTCCTAGTGTTACTTGATAGAGAGAACGTTGAACCTAAAATAATAGGTAAAGATAACATATTCTGGAGAAGCTTCATTGAGTTTAAGAATGATTATCTATATGCAATCACAATAACAAATAGAAGATACTACTTGGGTAAATTTAATAGAAACCTCGAAAGAATTGCTATATCAGATACTGAAGTTCATCCAGATACATTTATAACTTTCTATGATAACAAGATATTCATAAATGATAAGGATAAAAACATTATAGTACTTGACGAGTCAACTATGAAAAAAGTAAATGAAATCAAACAATGAATCTTACTTGTTTTATCCCACTTACCGAGTTACAGAGATATATTCTTTGAGCATTTTTCAGATCATCGAGGCCAATTTCGGCTTCAATTATATTATACTTTCTTGAAAGATATTCCAACATTGTTCCTCTTAACAGTCCAGAACTTCTACTAGGAGTTACTAATTTACCGTCTGACAGCAAAATTATGTTATTTACCGTTCCTTCAGTAATGTGTCCATACTGATTAGTAAATATATAGTCAACAAGACCTTCTTCTCTGGCTTTGGAATTATAATAGTCGTACAATTTTCTATTTGTTGTTTTGTGAAATAGGAACACATCATTACTATTTACTACGTCATTTGCTAGTTTTATTTTGCCAACTTTTAGTTTTTGACTAAATTTTTCGACTTGAATAGATGCATTACCTTCTTTGCTGAGTAAAAGTCTAATTTTAAATGTCCCGTCTTTCTTAGTAACTTCATCTAACAGTAACCTTATAATATCTTCATAATATTTGAATGAAAAAAAGTTTGCTGATTTTCTTAATCTTCTTAGATGATATTCTAACAAGTATATTTTCTGTCTTTTTAGTAGCATAGTCTCGATCAAATTAAATTCTGGAAACGGTTTTGAGAATAGAAATTTTGATTTGAGTATGCATTCTTCATATTCATCCTCCGGATCAGAGTACCAAGTTATTCCGCTACCCACTCCTATTTCACCTTTATTACCTTTTATAACAGGAGTTCGTATTGCTATGTTAAACTCAGAGAAACCACTAGGTGTTATGTATCCTATAGTTCCTGTGTATATTCCTCTTGGAGTAGTCTCATTGTCTCTTATTATTTCCATTGTTTTCCTTTTAGGTGCACCGGTTATTGATCCACCCGGAAATAGAGAAATTAATATGTCTGAGAACTTGACATCTTCTCTGAGTATTCCTTCAACTGTTGAGATCATTTGAAACACTGTTTCATATTTTTCGATCTTGAACATATCTTTAACCATAACACTACCAAATTCTGAAATTGTACCTATATCATTTCTCAAAAGATCAACTATCATAAGGTTTTCTGCTAGGTCTTTTTGACTCTCCGATAGCTTTTTCGCTATAAGAGTATCCTCTTCGAAAAATCGCCCTCTTCTTGAAGTCCCTTTCATTGGCTTTGTGACTATCTTTCTATCTATGGTTTTAAAAAACAATTCAGGTGATAAGGATAATATATATGTATCTCTATACTTAACAAATCTAGCATACTTCACTGTCTGCTTTTTCCTTAAGTCAAGGAAAAATGAAAAAGCGTCTCCTTCGAAATCAAAGAGAAGTTTGAATGTAAAGTTTGTCTGATAAGTATAGCCATTTTTTATGTAATTTTTTATATTATCTATCTTTTCTACGTAATCCTCTTTTGACAGTGTAGTACCTTTGAGTGAAATCGAATATTGACTGATGATTTTGGGAACTTCAATTATTTTAGGTTTAGTAAAGATACCAAACCAAAGAAGAGGTAGTTTATCATCTGAATGTTTGAACTTCAGATTAACCATGCTGTATCCGGCTTCATAGCATATAAAACCACAAATATATAATTCTCGTTTTAATAGATCATCGAGTTTCTTAACAGAGGGTATGATGTTACTGTAATCGTTTGTCTCAATTTCCAATATAGGGTTTTGAAATAAAAGTAGGTACTCACCTTTGTCAACAACGAAAATAATTTCGTCTTTGAAGTCCATACTGACTATATGGTTATTGATAAGATGATTTAAAAAGTCTGAATACAAAAGAAAGTCCGATACAAACAGTATCAGACCTAAGTAGTATTTTGCTACCCAGATTTACTGGTACGAAACCTAGAGAAAATATTTTATCCTCTTCCTCTTCTGTAAATCCTCCTTCACTCCCTACGCAAAATACTATTCTATCAGTATCTTTCATGGTTGGAATAATATCAATAAAATCAAAAGAAGTATCCTGTATTTTTCTATTTGTCAATAGTAGTAGTTTGGTTTTGACACCATCGGTTGAAGTAAAGTTTCTTACAAATTTTTCAAGATCATTATATCCTCTGGTTATACTGAAAGGTTTCAAAATAGTTAAAGGAAATGGATTACCTACAGCTTTTGCCCCTTCATAAGATATTCTTCTCAATCTACTAAGATATTTGTCATCAAATGTAAAATTCTGTGAATGCCTTGATATTACAGGCTGTAGTATATCTACTCCAAGTTCCGATAGTCTGTTGATTTCATCTTCGAATGTTCCTTTCTGAACCAAAGCCTGTATTATGATTATTTCCGGTTTACTTCTTTTCATTGTTTCACCAGTTAAAACTCTTAAAATTATAGAATCTTTACTGAAATCAACTACCTTACATCTAAACTGTATTTCTCTTTCAACGTCATAAAATAGTATCTCCTCACTAACTTTGATTCTTTGAACCTTTTTTAGATGTTTATAATCTTTTGGATCAGATATTATGACCTTATCACCTGATATTATGTTATTATCACTTGAAAATACTATTTTCATATAGCTTCCCTTCCTCTTTCTCCAGTTCTTATTCTTATTACATCTTCTAGTGGTAGAATAAATATTTTTCCATCACCTATTCTTCCATCTCCTTCACTTCTAGCGACTTTTAGTAAAGTGTTTACTGTTGGCTCGACAAATTCGTCATTAACTGCTATTTCAAGTTTGACTTTTCTTACAAATCTTATACCTTTGTCAATTCCCATAGCCTCATCAAGGTAACCTCTTTGGCGTCCATACCCTTGAACTTCAGTGACAGTCATTCTTGAAACATCAATCATTCTTAGTGCTTCTTTGACTTCGTCTAGCTTCTCTGGTCTTATTATTGCTATTATGTATTTCATAGTTTTATTATGAAGATAAGTCTAGTTAGCAATCTAATAATTCAACTATCAGGCCTTGTTAGATCCTCTGTCTTTTCTGATCAAAATGTTGCTTTCTGAAAATAAGTTTTAAAATCTCTAGCAACCGCATCCTTAAGTTTTCACCTCTCATAATTAAGAGAGTATAGTATAGGAGTAGTATAATCGTTAAGACTGACGATACTACTCCAAATTAAAAGACCTTCATGTATTATATCTTTGCTAATGCTTGATCTATATCCTCTATTATATCTTCAACATTTTCAATACCAATTGAAAATCTAACCAAATCCGATGTTGCTCCTGTTTCTTCTTTCTCCTTTTCTGATAATTGCTGATGAGTTGTCAGATATGGATATATTACTAAGGATTTCGCATCTCCTATGTTTGCAAGATGAGAAAACAACCTAAGTGAGTTTACAAACGTTTTTATCCTTTCAGTACCTCCTGATATACCTATAGTTACGAGAGCACTTGCACCTTTTGGCAGATATTTTTTCGCATTTTTATATGACGGATGTGATTCAAGTAATGGATAACTTACCCAGCTTACTTTATTGTGTTTTTCTAGATATTTTGCAACAGTAAGAGCATTCTGAGAATGTCTTTCCATTCTTAAATGAAGTGTTTCAAGACCTTGTAAGAAGAGGAATGAGTTGAAAGGACTAATACAAGCCCCTATGTCTCTAAGTAACTGAACTCTAGCTTTGACTATAAAAGCTGCTGGACCTAAATCAGAATAAACCAGACCATGGTAACTAGGATCAGGATCTGTAAATTCAGGGAATCTACCATTATTCCAGTTAAATTTACCAGAATCTACTATAACTCCACCTATTGATGTACCATGTCCTCCTATGAATTTAGTTGCTGAGTATACAACAATATCTGCTCCATACTCAAAAGGTCTTAAAAGAAATCCTGTTGGAACAGTATTGTCAACTATAACTGGAATACCATGTTTATGAGCAATTTTAGATATTTCTTCAATGTCTGGCACATCTAATCGAGGGTTACCTATGGACTCAAGGAATATAGCCTTAGTTTTATCGTTTATTTTGTCTTCGAAATTTCTTGGATCGGATGAGTCAACAAAGTGAGTCTTTATACCAAGCCTTTTTAACGTAAAGTTAAATAAATTATGTGTTCCTCCATACAAACTTCTAGAACTTATTATTTCATCTCCAGGTTTTGCTATTGTTAAAATAGCATAAGTTATTGCAGCCTGACCTGAGGAAAGAGCTAAAGCTCCAACTCCACCTTCAAGCAGTGCCATACGCCTTTCAAATACATCAGTTGTGGGGTTCATTATTCTAGTGTATATGTTTCCAGGTTCTTCCAACGCAAATAACCTAACAGCATGATCCATGTCTTTGAAAACATAAGAAGTTGTTTGGTAGATAGGTACTGCTCTAGAACCAGTTGTTGGATCTGGCTCTTGCCCACCGTGCAATAGTATTGTCTCTAATCTGGCGTTTTCCTTCATATTGTACCTCCTAAATTACTACAATAATTGTAAGAATAAAAATTTTACTCTTTCAAATTATTTAAATTATGTATCAAGGTTTACCTTTAATGTGTCGAAAGTTTGTAATTTATGTGAGGAATCCTTAATCTTTGTTGTATGGCCAAAGAGTTAAGAGTAAAAAGAGTTGCTTCATTCATTCAATCCGAGATTTCAAAAATTATTCAAAATGATATGAGAGACGAAAATATAAAGGGTATGGTTAGTATTCTTGATGTTGAGGTTTCGAAAGATTTAAGACATGCTAATGTGAAAGTAAGTATTTTCGCGAATACTAAGGAAGATTTGAAGAGTACTATAATGTCTATAATAAAAGCAAAGAGTTTTATAAGGAGGAATCTATCTAAATCTCTTAAAACAATGTATGGTCCTGAGATACATTTTGATTTTATTGACTTGTCAGAGAGTATGAAAATTTATAATATTTTAAAAGAAATCGAGGAGGAAATAAGTAATGATAGTGGCTGAGAAGAAGATTTCTACAATAGATGAGGTTGCCGAAGCAATAAAAGCAGAAGATAAGTTTGTTGTAACATTTCACATAAACCCTGATTACGATGCGGTTGGATCATCATTAGCATTTTATAAAATACTTACAGAACTAGGTAAAAGTAATGTTTTGGTTGTTAGTGATGAAAAGAAAGATCTTTTCGAGAAAAATTTTTCTTTTATGCCCATGTGGAATGAAATAAAAGAAGCAAAGGATGTAGATAACCTAGATCTGAAAGATTATGTACTAGTAGTCCTTGATAGTGGAGAAGTCAAGAGAATCGGTAAGTATTTAAAAGACCGTGTAAATGAATTCAAGTATGTAATAAATATTGATCACCATCACGACAATGAATTGTTTGGTAGTTACAATCTAGTTGATTTTGAAGTTGTTGGTACAGGTGAAATAGTCTATAGGATAGCAAAGTACCTAGACGTACCAATATCAAAAGATATTGCTTCCCTTTTATATGCAAGTATAGTAGGAGACAGTGGATCGTTTAGGTTTGATTCTGTTAAACCTTCAACGCATATAATGGCTTCTGAATTACTTAAAACAGGCATAAAGCCATCTTTTTTTACTCGGAATATGTTTCAGAACAAAAGTATTAGTTTCATAAAATTTGAAGGAGAGGTTTTCCAAAATATCAAATCCTGTTGTAACAATAAAGTGGTATGGGTTGTAATAACAGATGAACTTCTAAAAAAGTACGGTATAACAGAATCTGAAACAGAACCCTTAGTTGAAGATATAGGTAGAATAAGAGATGCAATAGTCTATTTTACTATAAAGGAGAAGAAGGAGAAAGGAATTATATCTGTAGCATTAAGGAGCAAAGGTGAGTTTGATGTATCTTCAATAGCTAGAGAAATGGGAGGCGGAGGACATAAAAACGCCTCCGGTATTGCTTTCGATATAACAAGGGGTATAAATGAAGTTGAGAAAATGGTTATAGACAGGTTAATTAAGTACTTATGAGAATAGCACTCTGTCAGATAAATACTATCGTAGGTAATGTTGAGTATAATTATAACAAAATACTCGAATTCACTGAAAAAGCAAGATTGAACAATTGTGATTTAGTTATTTTTCCAGAACTTGCTATAACAGGATATCCACCAGAAGATCTTTTGACAAGTAGAGATTTTATAAGTTACCAAGCCAAGTATGTCAACAAGCTTAAGGATGAGATTAAAGATATTATAGCGATTTTTGGTTTTGTTAACATTGAGGAAGATGTACTATACAATTCTGCTGGAATTTTATATAACAAAAACCTCTACGTATACAATAAAACGAGACTTCCGAATTACGGAGTATTTGACGAGAAAAGATACTTTGGTGAAGGGAAAAGAGGAATTGTATTTGGTATTCAAAGTGGTAATATAAAAATCGGAGTAAATGTATGCGAAGACATATGGTACCCTGAAGGTGTTGTTATTGACGAAGTTATAAAAGGACATGCTAGTGTTTTAGTTAATATCTCCTCATCACCTTATCACCTAGGTAAAGTTGAAGAACGAATAGAAATGCTAAAAACAAGAGCTAGAGATTACAGAACCTTTATAGTTTATAACAACCTTGTGGGTGGCCAAGATGAGCTAATCTTTGATGGAAATAGTGTTGTAATATCACCTGAAGGTAAATTATTAGCCAGAGCAAAACCTTTTGAAGAAGAAATCTTGATAGTCGATATAAGATCTGAAGATGTGGTTTCAAAAAGATTACTTGATCCTAGATATAGATTCTTAGTAGAGCAATATAAGCCTGAATATGAAGTGGATTTCATACATTTAGACTATAACATAAAAGAAAATCCCTGTCATAATGTTACAACTCATAGTTATTCGATTGATTCTTCAGTTCCTGAAGAAGAGATACTTTCTGCTTTGATAGTCAGTATTAGAGATTACACAAGGAAAAATAATTTTTCAAAAGTTGTAATTGGAATAAGCGGAGGTATAGATTCGGCAATAGTAGCATACCTGTGTACTAAAGCATTAGGTAAGGATAATGTAATAGGAGTTAGTATGCCATCGAGATTCTCGTCCGAAGCAACAAAGAATGATGCAAAGAAAGTATGCGAAAACCTTGGAATTAAGTACATTGAAATACCTATTGAAAACATATTCAAAACATATCTTTCAGAATTGAAGCCTTTGTTTGAAGGTAAAGAATGGGATATAACCGAGGAAAACCTTCAGTCTAGGATAAGAGGAAATCTATTAATGGCTCTTTCAAATAAATTCGGTTGTATGGTTGTTTCAACAGGTAACAAAAGTGAATTGAGTATGGGATACTCAACTATATATGGTGACATGGTAGGTGGTTTTGCTCTGATAAAAGACCTTTACAAAACTACTATATACAAATTAGCAGAGTATATAAATAAGAAAGAAGGTTTTGATATAATACCTAGAAGCATAATTGAAAGACCCCCTACTGCAGAATTAAGAGAAAACCAAAAAGATGAAGATACCTTACCACCATATGATATACTTGATAAAATACTCAAAAGATACATAGAGGAAGAAAAATCACCTGAAGAGATATCAATAGAAACAGGAATTGATATAAATTTGGTTAAGAATGTGATACAAACCGTAAACAAAAACGAGTATAAGAGGAGACAAGCACCAATCGGTACCAAAATAACATTTAGATCTTTCGGTAAAGATAGAAGATACCCCATAACCAATCACTTTAAATACCTATAAAATTTGTATACTTTTTATACAAGTAATTTTTTTATAGCCAAAGTGTATATTTTTTACACAAACTTAAACAAGTATTAAA
This sequence comes from Brevinematales bacterium, assembly GCA_026415355.1. Lineage (NCBI taxonomy): Bacteria > Pseudomonadati > Spirochaetota > Spirochaetia > Brevinematales > Brevinematales bacterium. The sequence goes on along the minus strand of JAOAHF010000007.1, from coordinate 63,215 downwards.
TTGTAATACTTCCATTAGATTCAGTCGCCAAATCGGTATTTGGAAAGAGGAAGAACTTGCAAGTTCTAATCATGGCATACAATTTGTATATAAAAATATAAAGAGGTGTTAGTATGAAAACTAGGAACATTAGGAAGAATATCAGTTCTGAAGATCCCATTAAGATTCAAGAAGAGCTGAGTAAAATGTTAGACAATGCTAGATGCAATGCAACAAATGCTGAAAACATTGTATTGAAATACTTTAAAGCTGTAGAAAAATTTCCACTTCTTACCAGAGAAGAAGAGGTTGAATTAGCAAAGAGAGCTTCAAATGGAGATAAAGAAGCAAGATCTAGGCTTATTCTTTCTAATTTGAGGTTTGTTGTTAGTGTTGCTAAAAACTACATAAACACTGGTATTCCAATTGCAGATCTTATAAGTGAGGGAAATGTTGGATTAATGATTGCTGTTGATAAATTTGACTATAGAAGAGGTTTACATTTCATATCTTATGCTGTTTGGTGGATAAAACAATCCATTCTAAAGTACATCTCTGAGAGATCAAGACTCGTAAGATTTCCTATGAACAGAACTAATGAGCTTCTCAAAATTGAGAAGTTTATCAGAGAATATGAAGCAGAAAACGGTAAAACACCATCAGTTGAGACTATATCTAAGGAACTTAATATAAAAGAAAAAGATGTTCAAATCCTCCTCAACAGAAAGAGTAAAAATTACATATCTTTTGATAGCAATGCTTTTGAAGATAATGACTCAACTTATGATGAGTTTTTGAATGTAGAATCTCAAACAGTTGAACATCCTGAAAAAACTATAATGAGAAATGCCCTAACTGAGGAGATAAGAAAAATAGTTGATTCTCTTCCTGAGAAGGAAAGGGAAATAATAAAGTATAGATTCGGTTTCTACGGAAAGCAATACTCTTTGAAAGAAATAGGAGAAATAATGGGATTCACAAAAGAGAGAGTTAGACAGATAGAAAATCGTGCTTTAGAGAGGATGAAAGAAATAATAAAGACAAAATCTCCTGAGTTACTTGAAATAGATCTGAATTAATTCTCAATACACTGTTTCGTTTTTGTTGACTCTAGTAATTCAATATTTCACCTAGCATATTAACGTAATTCGTATAAAGTAGTTATTCATCGGTAAAGAATGTTGAAAAAGCCAAAGATAGCAATAATATAATCTACATATGAAAGAATTTGATAGACTCGTTGAAATAGTTGATATTTTAAGATCCCCTAATGGCTGTCCTTGGGACAGATCGCAGACACTTGAAAGTATTGTCGAGAATATAATAGAGGAAGCATACGAGGTCATTAATTCTATACAGCAAAGAGATTTTGACAAGATAAAAGATGAAACTGGAGATTTATTATTACAGACAGTTTTCATTTCTCAAATATCAAAAGAACTTGGGAAATTTAGTATAGTTGAGGTTTTAGAAAACTTAAATAATAAGCTTATAAACAGACATCCTCACGTCTTTTCTGATGATAAATTACCAGATGATAATGATGATGCTCTAAAAGTTTGGGAGTCAAAGAAAAATGAAGATGGAGATATCCTAAATCAAGTCCCTCAAAATTTACCTACTCTTATGTACGTATATAAAGTCATTCAAAAAGCAAAAAGAAAAAACAAACTCCAACTAGAAGAAGAGCAGATAAAACGAGATATTATGAAATTACTTATGCATATTAATCTTGAAGACAACCAAATGCTTGAAGATTTAGTTTTATTGATACTTGTGTTACTATCATTTCGTAATATCAGAATGGAAATCAGTATGAGAGAGAAATTCTTAAAAAGAGTACGCAAATGGATTTAAGGAGTATTGCTAGTAACAGAGATAGGATAATATTAAAGCACCTAAATTACTATGGAATAAGCTTAGAAGATTTGAGATTGCTACTAGGAAGCTTTGCTAACAATATAACTATAAACTGGTTTATATCCGATAATTATGGACTTGATAGATTCGTAGAAAATTGGTTTTTATTTTCACAAACTCTTATGAAATATATTTTAGACAAAAAGTTTTACGGAAAATTTAACATAGGTAGAGAAGTTGAGATTAAAGGAGCCAAAAATCTTTCCCAAATGGGTATGAGTATATTAATCATGAATTACAGAAGCAAGAGGGGAGAAATAGATATTATAGCACATGATGGAGAAAGTTTCAGATTTGTAGAAGTTAGAAGTTCCTTTTCTTCCTTTCTACCACAAGAGAAGTTAGATAGAACAAAAACTAATAAAATCCTTTTGGTATCCGAAGATTTTACTAACGAGGTATATTGTAATAATGTAGGTGTAGGGTATGACGCCTTACTTTTTGATGGTAAGGTGTTTACCTACTGTAAAGACTATCTAATATAAACATAAGGGAACAAGGATGTTCCTGAAATATGTATTTAAGGAGGGACAAGGATGTCCAAGGTAAGAGTGAGGCAGTCTAAAAATAGACTCCGTTCTAGGCTCACGGAGGAGGAAATCAAAGAGCTGAGAAGTAAAATAAGAGATCCATCTTACATTGATTATGTTGCATCTCAACTCGCTTCTATAATCTTCACTAAAATCACTGGTAGTGAGTTGAATGAGACAGATAAGTCTAAAAATCCTTGATTTGGTTTAAAGAGAGACTCTGTTTAGAGTCTCTCTATGTGATTTCTAATCCATTTTATGATTTCTTCTTTTATATTGGAATATTCTGTTAGGTATCTTATAAATGATTTGGCGTATTCTTGGGGAGTCCCTGTATCGAAAAATTCTTCTTTGTAAACCTCTATTCCTACAACCTTACAAAGAGAACATAACTTGTTAATTGAAGATATATGATAAAATTCCCCATTACCACTAAACTTTCTCCACTCATCCTTAAGGATATCTATAAACTCTTCAGTAAAGAGATATCTACCAATAGTTATATAACTTGATGGTTCAGAACCTTTTGAAGGTTTTTCAACAATACTTTGAATTTCAAAAATTTCATTTTTTTTATTTGATATCTTCACAACTCCAAACCTTGATACATCCTCCCCTGATTTATCAAGAAGTGATAGGACATTTTTTCCAGTTTTTTCGTATGTTTCTACGAGTCTTTTAGTTAAAGGTACTTTGGATATCACTATATCATCTGGATACAGTAAAACAAAAGGAGTATTTCCTATAAAACTTGATGCCTCAAGTATAGCATTACCTACTCCCATCATTCTTTTTTGGCGAATAAAACATATATTTGCATCAGGGGGTCTTAGTAGTTTTTCATTGTCAGTACCTCGAAAAAAGTTTTCTAACTCAAATTCTATATCAAAATAATCATCAAGCGATTTCTTTCTTCTACTGGTTACTACTATTATATCCTTTATTCCAGAATTTGTGAGTTCTTCAATAGCAAACTGTATAGAAGGAATATTGTATAAAGGTAACATTTCTTTTGGTATGGTTTTGGTTACAGGAAAGAATCTACTACCATATCCTGCTGCTATTATTACTCCTTTCATTAACTTACCCCCGAAAGATCACAAAAGTAAGTTTTTTAGTATTCTATTTGATTCCACCACCATATATAAAAATTCAGTGAAGACTTATGTAAGAATACTAAAACTTGTAATATTTTCTTTTTTGTTTGAATTAGGTATCTTATACTGATGACATGTTGATTTTTAACCAAACAGTAGTAGAATTGCTCTATTCTATGCTATGAAATAGTTTTGGACTAGCATTTTTAAAACACCAAACTAAAAACCGATAATGAATTTACAATAATAATTTGATAATCTGTTAATTTTAAGCCTTTATTAGTTTGGCTTTTGATATTTTTGAGATTGAATGAGTCTATTTTTTAAAATACACAAGTAACATTTGGAGGTAGAAAATGTCAGATTTTACTACTATACTTCTTAAAGATCCAATTACAAGGAAGGTTTTGAAAGAAGAGGTTAAAGGAAACGACTATAAGTCCATAAAGAGATCATTTGCAGAACATCTGAAGTATTCAATGGGTAAGGATGAGTATTCTGTTACTGAGCTAGATAAACTTTTCAGCTTATCTTTAGCAGTGAGGGATAGGTTAATTGAGAAATGGAATAGAACACAACAGACATATTATGAATCGGAGAATGTTAAGAGAGTCTATTACCTTTCCATGGAATTTTTGATAGGTAGAATGTTAGTAAATAACATGATAAACCTAAGGATAGATAAAGAGGTTAGGAAAGCAATGGATAATCTAGGTATAGATTTAGATAAGTTAGCTGAACTCGAAGAGGACCCAGGATTAGGTAATGGGGGACTTGGAAGACTAGCAGCTTGTTTTCTTGATTCTCTAGCAACCTTGGAGTATCCTGCTTATGGATATGGTATAAGGTATGAATTTGGTATATTCAAACAGGTTTTTCAAAACGGATATCAAGTTGAGAAACCTGAAGAGTGGTTAAAGTTTGGGAACCCATGGGAGATTGAAAGACCCGAATATACTGTTAAAGTTAAGTTTTATGGAAGAGTCAACTCATACATGAAAGGTAGCGAGCTTAAGTTTGACTGGGTTGATACAAAAGATGTTTTAGCAGTACCTTACGACACTCCAATAGTCGGATATGATACTAATACTGTTAATACACTGAGACTTTGGTCTGCTAGAGCTTCAGAAGAGTTTGATTTGCAAATATTCAATCATGGAGACTACATAAAAGCTGTTGAAAATAAAAATCTTTCTGAGGTTATTTCAAAAGTACTTTATCCTAACGATAATATATACGAAGGTAAAGAACTAAGACTTAAACAAGAATATTTTTTTGTTTCAGCATCACTACAAGATATAATAAGAAGATTTAAGAAACAGTTTGGCAACAACTTCAATATTTTCCCAGATAAAGTTGCCATACAGTTAAACGATACACACCCCGCTATGGCCATACCCGAACTTATGAGAATACTAGTTGATATTGAAGAAATCCCTTGGGAGAAAGCCTGGGATATAACAGTTAAAACTTTTGGATATACAAATCATACTGTTATGCCTGAAGCTCTTGAGAAGTGGGAAGTTAGTATATTTGAAAGACTCTTCCCAAGACATCTACAAATAATAAACGAAATAAACAGAAGATTCTTGAATGAAGTATCAATAAGGTTCAATGACATAAACAAGATAAGAAACGTCTCAATATTTGAAGAAGGTCCTTCTAAGATGATCAGAATGGCTAATCTTTGCGTTATAGGATCTCATTCAGTGAACGGTGTTTCAGAATTACATACTAACATACTTAAAAGTACCGTAATGAAAGATTTTTATGATATATTCCCAACCAAGTTCAATAACAAGACAAATGGTGTTACTCAAAGAAGATGGTTACTCCTAGCAAACCCAGGTCTTGCTAATCTAATTACCGAGACTATTGGTGATAAATGGACTAAAGATTTGTATGAGCTGAGAAAACTTGAAAATTATTCGAACGATAAATCTTTCCTTGACAAGTTTTACAAAGTTAAGCAAGATAACAAAGAAAAGCTTGCTAAGTATGTAAAGGATGTATGTGGAGTAAAGATAGATCCTCTAAGCATGTTTGATGTACAAGTGAAGAGATTACACGAATACAAAAGACAATTACTCAATGCTATGCATATTATACATCTATATAATACATTGAAAGACAACCCAAACCTTGATGTTTACCCTAGAACATTCATATTCGGTGCAAAAGCAGCTCCTGGTTACTACATGGCAAAACTTATAATAAAGCTTATAAATAGTATTTCTGAAACTATAAACAAAGACAAATCCATAAGAGACAAGATAAAAGTGGTTTTTATACCTAATTATAATGTCTCACTCGCTGAGAAGATAATACCTGCGGCAAACGTCAGCGAACAGATATCTACAGCGGGTAAAGAAGCATCAGGAACTGGCAATATGAAGTTTGCAATAAATGGGGCTATAACAATTGGGACTCTCGATGGCGCAAATGTCGAAATTATGGAAGAGGTGGGCGAAGAGAATATTTTTATTTTTGGACTCAAAGCAGAAGAAGTTGCTGAACTCAGAACAAGCGGAAGATACAATCCTATAGAAATATATAATTCTAACCCTAACATAAAGCGAATACTAGATATGATAAATACAAGCTACTTTTCTCCTAAAGAACCAGGAATATTTGAACCTATATATAATTCACTATTGTTTGGCAGAGGTGGTAGTGCTCCAGATGAGTACTTCTTACTAGCTGACTTTGAAAGCTATAGAGAGACACACGAAAAAATAGATCAACTTTACAAGAATAAATACGAGTGGAATAAAAAAGCATTACTTAATACAGCAAGGATGGGTAAGTTTTCTAGCGATAGAACTATAAAGGAATATTGCGAGCAAATCTGGAAAGTAAAACCAGTAGAAATCAAGATTTAGTATCAACAGCTAAGTTTCTTCTCAAAAAATAAGGTATAATTAAAGGAAGAGCTCTGGCTCTTCCTTTCTTAATCCACTATTTTACAAGAGTTTCTTGAGTTTGCTACCAACTTTTAAAACAGGATACTTTTTAGATGGTATGTTAATCTTCTGCTTTGTCTTAGGATTTATAGCAGTTCTAGCTGCCCTTTCCTTGACATACAAAGAGAAATAACCTACTAACGAAAGAGAACTTTTCGATTTGACAACTTTTTCAAGCTCGTTGAGAAAAGCATCAATAACTTGAGATACTGTTTTTTGGCTCAACTTAGTAGAATTCGAAATGTTTCTTATAAGTTCTTTTTTGTTCATACTCAACCCTCCTTTCAAACAACAAGACTTATTTTATTTGTTTGATAATTGTTTGTCAAGAAAATTTAAAGCTAGAAATCATAATTATAGAGAGAATACTGTATGTATTCTCCCTTTTTAGATTACATTCCTAACTCACCAAAGATAGAAGACTTAACTTGTATTGAAACACTCTCTTGATACTCTATTAAGGACAGGTAAAATCTTCTGTAAGATATAGATATATCTGTATTAGGATCGATACTATATGCTAATTCTAATACAACTGTAGAATCTCTGAGCACATCTTCAAAGAATACCTGTGCAGAAGGTATAAAGTTTCTTTGATACGTTATAGTAGCATAGGATGGTATACCCGATATCATTTTAACCAATTCCTTACTTATTTTGAATCTACCTACTAGCTTATTAATAGACACAATCGAGAAGTCATCTTCCGGCCATAGTTGTTCGTATAGTATAGTTGCTTCTGCAATATTCGTTACATAGACACCAGTAGATCCAAGAATACCATTGAATGTTGAAAGAGTACCTGAGAGCAATAGGGATAGTTTAAGCTCTTTCTGAGCATCATACAGAGTATCAAAATATGATGGTATAAACTGATTATTTATTCTTCTATACTCAATTCTGTAAGGTACCATACTTATTATACTACCTTTTAAGCCAGTAGCAAATCCTTCTCCTTTAAGGAGATTGAACCCTTGATTGTATCCATAGATACTAGCCAAATAGGCCATGTAAGAATTTTCGCCCAAACCATTTATATATATTCCTGTTTTACCAATATCCGCGTAAAGTATTAGGGAAAATACTCCTAGATCAACAACAGGAAAATCAATATCAGCACCTAACATAAATACAGAAGGGTTACCTTCAAAAGTTTGCCCTCCTATGGATAACGGTTCTAGATCGACCACCCCAGAAATTCCAAATCCAAGATTTCCAATAAATGGCGTTCCATAAAGGGGTCTAAGGAAGATTCTACCACCAAATAATCTACTTCTCGAAATATCAGCAATAGCAGTTTCAATGCCCCATATTCCAAAATCCACGTCAAATTGAAATCCTATCTTTCTTATAGCTGGGAACCCTAGCATATTAGAGTATCTATCCATTAAAAAACCATGTCCCAGTGTAATGTCAGGAATACTACCTAATCTTACAAATACATTTTCTCCTTTGGATCCATAACTCAAGAAAAGTATCTTCTTTGATATGTCGTCAAGAAAATCAGTTACTACAAAACTATTACTCTGAAAACCAAAATCATACTCTTTTGAATTATACCACTTTGTAGTATCGTATATGTTATTTTTGCCATCCCAGTAACTTACAAGATATAACCCTATTCCGAATTTACCAACCTTGAACACAGGTGATAACACAATCTTGTTCCAGACATTTCCATCAATATTTTGAGAACTTACTTCCCATCCAAAACTAAAAGTTGGTAATACATCAGTCTGAGATGGTTGAGTTGAAGGTGGTTGAGGTTGTTGAGACGGCTGAGTTGGAACTTGGTTATTTTGCTGTGGAGATGGTTGAGGTAGTTGCTGAGTTGGTTGCTGTACTTGTTGTATAGGTTGGGGCTCACTAAAGTACTTATCGAAGTCAGAAAGCTGTATTGGTCTAGGATCTGATATTTCAATATTACCCAAGTAATTGTTTATAGTACTTGAGAAGCCTTCTCTAACATCAACAGAAATTCCCGTAGTGGTAGAAAGATTTACAATACCTTCTTTCACAAAGACTTCCATAAGAGACATATTACCTTGACCTCTACTATATATAACTCCAAAATCTGTTCCTCTTACTGCTGCTACACCTGTATCGGTCATAATTTTAAACTCGTCAGTTTGTAGTATTCTTTTGAAGATAGCTCTTACTTTTCCAGTTCCAAGCTCGACTGCATTATCTGTTTGAAATCTCGAGAGTAATACAGTAGAAGATCCGAAAATCTTTATAGTTTTGTTAGGAGCAAGTTTTATTTCAGTATATCCATCAGGTCCTGTCCTAATAATGGAATAAAGCGGTATAGTTATACCAGAATCTAAGTTCTTGTATACAGTACCTTGCTTAGTTTGATCTCTAAAGACTGCGTATTGAACATCACCTATCACAACTTCAACATAAGGAAACTTATCAACTTGTCCGAATAATAACCCTACAGACAATAAAATCATTGAAAATACTATAAAAAACTTCCTCATAAAATCCTCCTAAAAAGAAATTTCAGTCGAAACAGAAGTACTTTCAAACGGTTTCAAAAACCTTTGGACTCCTTCCTCAAACCAATCAAACGATCTTCTATAAGAAACAACAATACTAACAAAGTCCGATACCTTATAGGACAGTTTCGCTAAAATTATAGCATCTGTTGATTCTGTAGTGTATATATCTCTGAATTCTTTTATATTTTTCCTATCATACACAAAATCAAATCCAGCAATCTTAGTCAATTCTCTGTCTATGTGTATCGTTAATCTCATTTGGGGATATGTTGTAGCATCAAATGAGTCTTCTATTGTTAAAAGAAAACTTGCTACTTTTTCAAAACTAACACCCGATGTAAACAACCACCCAAAGTAACTAGTTGTTATGTTATCAAGCAAATCATATTTTGTTAGGAATGTGTTGTTTACCAATGTGTATCTTTCACTTTCGTAAAGACTACCAAAAAAAGAAGGTAAAAATTTAGGCTGTAAGAATCTGACCTCAAGTTTATATGGTATGAAAGATAATATACTTCCTTTCAAACCTGTCGCTTCACCTGTACCCTTGGTTAGTATGTATGCAAAATCAAAATACCACTCCAGATCAAAAATAGGCTTTAAATTGATTAGTGGTAATGAAATGTCAGCACCCACTATAAAAATCTTGTTAGTGCTATATTCGCTATCCGAAAATTGGTATGGTCTCTCACTTGGTGGTATGGGGTTTAAGGGATCAAGGTCCATAACTAAAGAACTACCTAACTCGAAATTATCTATTATGGGAATTTGTGAACCAAAAAGTGGTCTGTAAAATAACCTCAAACCTATAATATCAAAATCAAATATGTTATCAACAAATGTTTCTACACCTACATAATCCAAGTCAACATCAAGTGCAATTCCAAACTTCTTTATGTTGGGATAATTAAGATTATTGTTATAGTTATTCATTATAAAACCACTTCCAACTGTTCCATCGTCTATTTGTCCTACCTTAAAGTACACAGGTTTATCTCCTTTGGTAGCCCATCTTAAGTACTTTATCTTTGATAATATCGCTTGCCAGGAATTCCACTCGGTAGTTCTCAGATTCCACTTTCCATCAAATTCTAGATTTATGTCAAGTCCAACTCCTATCTTCCCAAAAGAAAACTCTGGTTGTCCACTTATTTGAAAATAAGTTACTCCATTAATTATAACCGTACCAAATGATAACCCAAATCCCAATCTTGGGTTATCTGCAATACTTGTTTGCTGTTCTTGAGCAAACGAAGAATTCAGTAGAATTAGAGTAAGTAATACCAAGTATACTACTCTTAACATAATATCCTCCTCTCAAAATATAATATATTACAACATAAATAAATTCAAGTTTTAAATTTATCAAGTCTTGTTATATATCAGCTAAGAAGGTATGAAACTTTTAACGATCATAATGCGAAAAATTTACAGACTTTGGTGTTTTTAAATTGAATTGGTAAAATGAGTTATTATAATCTTTAGTATCCGATATATAAAATAATGAGAAGCATGACAGGATTCTCTTACATATCCAAGGAAACACGTTACGGTAAAGTAACCATATATGTTAGGTGTCTAAATTCAAGATTTCTTGAAATAAAAACCCAGATACCATCTTACTTGAATACTCTCGAAGAAAGAACAAGAAAGATAATAAAACAAGAATTCAGAAGAGGCAAGATTGAGATTATAGTAGATTTCTTTCCTACAAATGGAAGTTTTGACATATTCGTTGATAAAGAGTTAGCTAAAAATTATTTTGTATCTTTAAGAGACCTTAGCAATTATTTAGGGCTACTACCAGATATAGAAATAGTTGATATAGCACAAATGCCTAACGTCATAAATTTAGTCAAATCTAATATTCCTAAGGATTTTATAGTCCACTTTGAAAAACTTTTCAGAAAAGTTATACACGATATAAACAAACAAAGGTCACACGAAGGAGAAAACATAAAAAGAGATTGTTTATTTTTAGTCTCTTCTATCAAGGATAATATAAGATTGATAACAAATAGGTGGAACGAGGTTAATGTAGCTATTGAGAGTAAAATAAAAGAAAAAGTTGAAAAATTCCTTAAAGACTATGAAAACAGAAAAGAGATTGATACATCTATATTGAGCTTTATAATGAAAATAGATATAAACGAGGAAATATTTAGATTTAATCAACACCTTTCAGATCTAGAGAAAATGCTGATTGACGGCGGTGAGGTAGGAAAGAAAATAGAATTCTTACTACAAGAGTTAAATAGAGAAGTAAATACAATAGCTTCAAAATCTTTTGATTACAAAATATCTTCCTTAGTTGTTGAAATTAAAAGTAGTTTGGAAAAGATAAAAGAACATATACAAAATGTAGAGTAATGAATATGGGTAAAGAACCAAAGAAAGGCAAGATATTCATAATATCTGCGCCTTCTGGTGCAGGTAAAACAACGATATTAAAAAATGTTGTATCCAGAATACCTAACTTATATTTTTCTACATCAGTAACCACTAGAAAACCAAGAGAAGGTGAAGTTGACGGTGTTGATTACTATTTTGTAAACATTGATCGTGTGCTTGAGATGTTTAAGAATAAAGAGTTAATAGAATGGGCTATGGTTCATGGTAACTTTTATGGTACTCCTGTTTGGGAAGTTGAAAACAAGATAAATTCTGGTAAGAATGTAATAGTAGATGTAGATGTAAAAGGCTTTCTAAAGATAAAGAAAAGATACCCAGAAGCAATATCAATATTTATTATACCACCATCAATTGAAGAATTAAAAAATAGACTCCTGAAAAGAGAAGGTAAGAAAGAGTTTGACGAAGAATTGAGAAGAAGATTTGAAAAGGCTACCTATGAGATGTCGTTTAGAGAATTATATGATTATATTATTGTAAACGACGATCTTGATAGAGCTATTAAGGAACTCGAGGAAATAATTCTCAAAAACATTGAAAAATAAAACTTGTCTTTTTTATTCTAAATCTATGGATTTTTTTCTTAGTAATTCCTTTGAACTTTCACTACTTATTTTCTCGATATCTTTATCTATCGTTACTCTACTATTTACATCATTTGTTTGGATTAAATTGTATTCTCTTGAAACACCTAATAATGGGCTATTGATACTAATTTTATCAATCGTATTAGTTCTGTTTTCATCGTTATTACTCTTTCTAAAAATCACCAAAATATTACATCTAGAGATTAGCCTATTAGAGGCACTCTTTGTAGAAGCATTTTCGATGATTGTTTTGTACGAGATGATCAAGAATCCTACATTAATTAAAGGTCTATCAAAGTGGCTAATCGTATTGCCTATAGCTATTGGATTTGTAATACCCATATTTCAAACAAACTTAGTATTCTTATTTTTAATTGTATCTACACTAGTTTTTGCCTATTATTTTGTGATCATTTATTTGTCAAACTACAATTTTGAAAATTTTATAAATCTTGTTGTTATACTTACTTTATCTATTGTATTCTTGTCTCAGCATTACTTTAATTCCATTCACTTCATTATACCAATAATTAGCATAGTATTGTCAACACACAACTTGATCCTCATGTTTATGATATTTGTTGACAATTACAAGTTATTTAGAAAAACTGAAAAAAGTATTTCAGAAACAGCTAATAAAGTAAAGTTAACATCTTTCAGTATTACAAACTTTATTGATAAAGTAAAAAGCTATAAAGCTTTCCAAGATAAGATAATATTCTCACTATCAAATGATAGTAAGAGGATTTACAACTATTTTAGATATTTTATTAACATTCTATCAGATGCCGAAACTAAAGTCCACCAAATAAAGTTAAAATTTTCCAGACACGTCAAATCACTTTTAACAATCTCTGAAGAGTTTAATCAGTTTGTATCTTTGATATATGAGATAAAGAGTAATCAAAATACGTTTAATGCCAAAGTAAGTGATATAATCTTAAAAGTAGAGGAAGTCATAAAACTATTCAGGTACATTTCTGAACGTTTCAATTCATTCTTAGTAGAAGTAAAGTCTTTGAGTGAGATAATATCTGAAACTTTGAAAATAATCGATGAAATTGAACTAATAATTCAAAAATCACTTAACACAGTACTATTTTTTGAACAAATAAGTGTCGAAGGAGAAATGATATCAAAAGACTATGGAATTGATCCTTTATGGATCTCATTCAATAATATAAGGAAAAACTCAAATGAGATAATAGGGAAAATTGATTATGCCAAGAAATACCTAAGCTTTTCTGTCAATAAATGTATTTCTAATCTAGAAGCCTTAGGAGATGTAGAGAAAAATATGTATGAAATATTATCTTTTTTAGATAACATAGCTAATACCTTAAATAATCTTGTATTAGAGGTTGGAAAGATAAATTTAGATTATGATTACGGAGTTGAGGACTTTAATTCTAGCATCCAGAATATTAAACAGCAACTGGATAATATAGTACATATTTTCAGTAACGACAAAGACCAAATTGAATTACACTTTAAAAAAATAGATGAAAGTATAGAGTCTTTCATATCGATAGTTAGTAAAAACTCGGAGATACTCAAGTCAATTAACGTAATATCTGATTTAACTGGTATTATAGGTCAAAACATGAATGATATTAATATTGCGCTCAAGGAAATAGAAAAAGATCTGAATTCTATTTTGGAGTAATTACTATTGATACATTAGCTACAGTATTATATTCAGCTGCATTAAATCTTATTCTTCTCATAGTTTTCTGGATTATATCATCTATTAATGGTTCTCCTGAAGTTTTTAAAATTTCTACTCTCGAAACAAAGCCTGATGGCTCTATGTAAAAAGTAAGTATTATTTCTGTTTGCTTCTTTATTATATTTGGTGGAATTTCAGGAGAATACCATTCTATAACTTTTCGTGGACCTCCCTTTATCCAAGTTATATTACCGCTTATGCTGTCTGCTGAAGATGCTTTTGACGACGGAATAGGTGTTGGTTTTCTAACAAGTATTTCACTTTCACCTACTTCTTCTATAACATCTGACTTTGTTCCTCCCTTTATAGACATAGTTTTCTCACTTCTTTGCTGCCTTGCATCAATACCCAATTTTCTCTCAGATGGGACTATTTCTGTAGTTGGGGACGCTACTTCTTTTGATTCGTAACTTGGTATATCTGTACGTTGTAGCTTGGGGGACACTATTTGAAAAACTATATCATCTACCTCGTTTTTTGTTAACTGTTTTTTTGACGTTTGAGCAGTTTGCGGAGTAGATATCGATATCGGAGTCTGTCTTGTTTGTGATGTCATCAAATTAATTTTTACTTCTTTTACCTTTACATCCAGACTTACCTCTCTTAAACTAATAAATATTAGTATTAAGGCTAATACGTGTATTAAAATTGACACTGCTAGAAACACATCCCATTTGGGACTATAGTTTTTTGAAAAAAACGATACTTCCATAAGATACAATATACATATTAAGACATTAGTTTGTCAAACTAGAAACACGAAAAACCAGTAAATCATAAATGTACGGTTTTACTCAATCTAAAACGTTCTGATTACTTTGACGAATTTTTCGACACTCGATATAACACAATCTAGTTAAACCCTACTATAGAGTTTAGATAGATCGTAAAGCTTACTGGAGACTGTTTTCGTTATCTGATTTTTCTTTAACCGCCAACTCCAATTTCCGTACGCTACACCTGGCCTATTCATTCTCGCTTCGCTACCTAATCCAAGTACATCTTGCATGGGAATTATTGAGAATACGGCTGATGATGATATAGCTAGTCTTATAAGCCCCCAATTGATCTCTTTTTCACTTTTTATACAAGCATATTCCATTACATATCTTTTATCTTCATCAGATAGGCTATTAAACCAACCCACTGTTGTATCGTTATCGTGAGTACCTGTATAAACAACAGAGTTTACATTGTAATTGTGTGGCAGATAATCATTATCATTCCAGTTGTTAAACGCAAACTGGAGTACTTTCATACCAGGGAATTTGAATTTATCTCTCAATGCAACTACATCTGGCGTTATAACTCCTAAGTCTTCTGCTATTATAGGTAGGTTTTTACCCAGTTCCTCACTTACAGCTGTGAATAACTCATCACCATAAGCTTTTTCCCATTTGCCGTTTATCGCCGTTTCAGAGCCGTAAGGTACAGCCCAATATCCAGCAAATCCTCTAAAGTGATCTATTCTCACAAAATCATACATTTTTAGAGACATTTTTATTCTATTGATCCACCAAACATATTTTGTTGATTTTAACTTATCCCAGTCGTACAGAGGATTACCCCATAATTGACCTGTAGCACTAAAGTAATCAGGTGGTACTCCAGCAACCTTTTTAGGCACTAAATTTTCATCAAAAATGAATATGTCAGTATTTGCCCATGTATCAGCACTATCCATAGCAACAAAAATAGGTATATCTCCGACTATATACACACCATTTCTATTGGCAAAAGCCTTAAGTTCAAGCCAATCATCCAAGAAGATAAATTGAAGGAATTTATGAAACTCTATTTCATCTTTTAGAACGTTTCGGTAATGTTCAATAGCTTGGTGTTTTCTGAACTTGATATCAGTATCCCATTCAAGCCATGGTTTCCCCCCATAACTTGATTTTATTGCCATAAATAATGCAAAACTGTCAAGCCACCAAGCGTTTTCTCTACAAAAACCTTTGAAACTATCTCTTAAGTAAGAGTTATCTTTCTTAAACTTTTCAAAAGCTTTTCTGAAAATAGGGTATTTAAAATTTATAACTCTTCCGTAGTCAACAAAACCATCGTCAAACTCTTCACTTGGGATATCACCTTTTGAAATAAGCCCCCTTTCTACTAACCTATCGATATCTATAAGCAGTGGGTTTCCAGCAAATGCTGAGAAACATTGGTATGGAGAATCACCATATCCTGTAGGACCCAAAGGTAAAATTTGCCACAATCTCTGACCTGATGAAACAAGAAATTTAACAAAATCATAGGCATCTTTACCCAAAGAACCTATTCCATATTTCCCTGGTAAGGAAGTTATATGCATTAATATACCAGATTTTCTGGTAAACATCTCTTTACCTCCAAGTTTATTTTTTCTCTACAATTTCTACTTCTATATCTTTTTTTATTGGGTTTTCAAATAAAACTAAAAGATATGGGTAGTTTTTAGAGTAAGAAGACAGTATTGAGTATTCTATATTAACAAAAACTTTCTCATTTTTTTCAATAGCTTTCGACGATACAAGTTTGACTTCGTACACTCCTGGATTAAATGTTATTAGAATCGCTGATTTATCTTTTAGAAAGTTGTAATCTACAACTTCCTCTCCAACTCTTATCATGAGATTGTCTTCTCTTACAGCAGAAGGTACATATTGCTTTAGTTCATTGTATATGTTTCTTAATTCTCTTATATCTTTTACCATGAATACTTTATTAGTTGGATATTTTAGTGGTACATTTCTAAAAGTTGAGTAGTACAACTTTTTTTCCTCATCGAAAGCACTCAATTTAGCTACAAGCACTCCTGAGTAGGTATTAAGTGGTATATTTACACTACCACTCGGCACACTATATCTCTCTCTTGGACACCCAAACAAAACCAAACTCGCTAGAATAACAAAAAAAAATTTATACCACATGTTTATATTAAACCCCCTCTATGGATTTTTTTAGTTTTATCTTTGATTTTTCAACTTTTATCCTGAAGTTATCAAAGATTTTTCTAGTATCTTTAATTATACCTACCTTGTATCTATCAAACTGCTCTTTATAGCTTCTAAGAAGATTGTCTACTTCTTCTTCAACAAACATGCTAACAAAACCTTTTTCACTTGTTAACTCTGATATTACTTTTTCTACAAAGTTTTGGTTTGTAAAAAGAGTTTTAAAGATATTTTTTCGGTCACCTCCTTCAACTTTTACATTATACTTGTATTCACCACCTAATGTATCAGCAAAAGGTATAACACTAAAAGTAGCTTCAATATTATCAATTCCTAAATTTCTTTCTATGTTTCCGAGTTTTACAGTTCCTCCCCAGACACTATTTGAAAAAAAACCATCAAATTTAAAATCGTTATCATTCCACTTGCCTATAACATTGATTATAAATGTATTATTTGAATGTACAATTCTGTATTCTACATCTTTAACGTACATAACTTCTGGTATACCTAGGAGGTTGTACTTCATCAGTTTCCTAATTACGTATATAGGGAAATCAGATATGTATCTACTTATATACTTTTCAGGATTCTTTTTGATGATATTCACCTTTTCATCCCAAGCAATTTTATAACCCTCTCTCAAAATGGAAAGCTTTGAAAATATATCATCAATTCTTTTCTGATGAGATGTTAGTTCTGATTTTAGATATTTTATCTCGCCATCTAATTCCTTTATGAAAATATCAATACTTTTAATGTTTCTTTTACTCCTACTTACGTTAACATAGTAACTATAAGTTTCCTCTCTAAAATTGTTGATGAGGTTCTCCATTTCTTTTTTGATTGTATCTATCTCTTTAGAAATACTTATCTCCATTTCGCTTATTTCAGCTGAAGCATCCACCCATCCATTTATGAATTTCTCAGAGTGGTTATAAAATATGTTTTTGTCTACAGCTTCTCCCCCCATAATCAAACTATCAAAACTGTGTTCTGAGATCTTATCAATATATAGATTTAGTACATTTGTTGAGATTTCAAACATATCTTCATCGGTAAGTCCTAAGCGGCCAATTATTTTTGATAGTTCTGAAAAGTTAAAAGTATTTGAGATAGCCTTCAAAAGTATTACGTTAGTTTCTTGCTTTATGAATCTCATAAAACTCTCATAATCTGTTGTAATGCCACCTAAGTAGAACTCAGGTTTATAAGAAATCTCTTCAAATAATAGATTACCAAAGATATCTCTACTAGGCTTAGACATCAGAAACGATATGTTGAATATTCTTAATATTTTATCGTTTATATAGCTTTGCTCAACTGAACTCAAAGGTACCCTGACATTTATTATTAGTATAATTACCAGTATTATAAATATCAATATCAGAGTGATAATTGTAATAACTGATTTTAGTTTCATGTCAAATTATTATAGTTGATGAATATTTGTAAGTTCTAGATAGAGTACTTCAATAAACTCTAAAATTGGATATTAAGTAGGCATGCTTAACACTTTAAGCTGAAATTTATTAATTTAGATTTCAAGTTTTTGAAATCTCTCTATAACCTTGAGTATAATTAGTATGTTAAACATGTATGTCAGTAAATTTCATAAAAATCAAGGATAAAATTTCTTCTTGCAAAGGAGATGTGTTTGTAGTTCAGGAAAATCTAACCAGCGTTAGATTTGAAAACGATAAACTCAACTCAATAGATAATGTCGAAAAAGAAGGCATCGGTGTTAGAGTAATAAAAGATGGTAAGGTAGGATTTGTTTCTACAAATGATATTAGAGATATTGATAACATATTTAGTAGTGCAGAAGAAATGAGTAAATTTGGTGAAGAACTTGATATATCCTTCCCCAGACAACCATCCGTAGTAATACCTATAAAGTCCTATGATCAATCACTAGAAAATGTAAATGAAAGAGACATGGCAGAACTAGGTGAAGAAATAATAACTTCTATAAAGGAAATAGATCCTACAATATCTGTTAACCTTAACATTGAAAAAAGTTTCATTAAGAAAACTATAATAAATTCATCAGGTCTAGATCTATCGCTTAATAAAAGCATATGGAGTATATCGATAGAAGGAGTATATGTAGGCAAAGACGAAAGCTTATTATGGCTATACGATGATAAACATACATCTAGATACGACATAGATTTTTCTTCCATGATCTCCTACCTAAGGAATATTTACTTCTTCGCACAAACAAATAGCAAAGTCCAAAGTGGTAGATATCCTGTTATATTCTCACCTTCGGCACTAAGCCCATTGATATACATACTAGGAGTTTCTCTAAATGGTGAAAACGTATACAAAGGTATCTCTCCACTCAGAGATAAAATAGGTGAAAAAGTTGCTTCTGAAAAGTTTTCTCTTATAGACGATCCACATCTTGAGTGGGGTATTGGATCCCAGGAATTTGATGACGAAGGGGTATTAACAAACTACAAAGAAATAATCTCAAATGGTATCTTGAAAGGCTTCATAGATGACTTGAGAACTGCTTATCTTAAGAACACAGTTTCAACGGGAAATGGATTTAGATCCTATTCATCCTTACCTAAACCCCATTTTTCAAATATAGTTGTACCTAGAGGAGACCAAACCCTGAAAGAAATCATAAATCTAGTTGATAGAGGACTTATAGTTTATCAGATACTTGGTGGTGGACAAAGTAACATAAATGCTGGTGAGTTTTCTGTCAATATCGAAACAGGATTTTATATCGAAAATGGTAAAGTTGTCGGCAGGATTAAAGATACTATGCTTTTTGGAAATGTCTTCGATATATTTAAAAGAATAATAGCTATATCAAAAGAAGTCAAAGCTGTAGGTAACTATTTTCTACCATATATTATGTTCGATGGTATAAATGTATCAGCAGAAAATGATTAAAATCCATGTACTCTTATCCGTAGTAGGTAGAATATTCTATGATTTTTTCTCATACATAGGTGAAATATCTATATTTGTATACTATGTTATTAAAAATACATTCTCAAAACCTTTTTACAAAAAAGAACTACTTGAAGCACTAGTCGAAATTGGATACAAATCATTACCAATTGTAGTAACCATATCTTTTTTTTCAGGTATGATAATGACACTCAACGTTGGTAAGAGCATGGACAGTATAGTTAAAGGTACCTCTCAATATATCGGATCAGGAATAATGCTAGTCATGATAAAAGAATTTGGTCCTGTGCTTACAGCAATAGCATTAATAAGCAGAGTAGGATCAGGTATAACATCCCAAATCTCAACAATGAAGGCAACGGAACAAATAGATGCATTAAGAATAATGTCAATATCACCAATGAAATTCTTAGTTGTACCTAAAGTTTGGGGAATGGTTATAATGATGCCATTTATATCCTCAATAGCAGTAGTTTCTGGAGTCCTGGGTGGAATGATTATGGCTATTACTTATTTAGATCAAAGCATATTCACCTACATCGATAAAACAATTTTTGTACTAAGATCTAGAGACATACTTGATATGATAATAAAAGCTTCAATATTAGGTTTCTTTATAGGTGTTGTAAGTTGCTTTTATGGAATTAAATCAGAAGGAGGTGCAAGAGGTGTAGGTATATCAACTACAAAATCGGTTGTAGTATCTGTAATATTCATAATAATTATTGACTATATAGTTACCTATATTCTCATGATGATAAGGTAATTACTTGTAAACTCACATATAATCTCAATTTTCAGTAACTCTTTTGTCATTTTTTATTATAATAGAAAGTGCAATCGACACCACTAGAATGGACACTATTATGGAGAATGAAATAAAAGAGTCTATATGTATATGAAGAGTTTCTTTTAATATCATCTTTGAACCAATATAAGCAAGTATTACAGACAAACCGTACTTAAGAAATCTAAACATTCCCATTATTCCAGCTAAAGCAAAATACATCGATCTAAGTCCCATCACCGCAAATATGTTAGATGTATAAACTATCAAAACATTAGTTGATATACCAAGAACAGCAGGTATTGAATCAACAGCAAACATAACATCAGTTACCTCGACTAAAATCAAACACAAAAATAGAGGGGTTGCCCAAAGTTTTCCATCAATCTTTGTAAAGAATTTGTCCCCTATATAATTAGGTGTAATTCTAAAAATTTTTGTGGCAAGTTTATATGCAAATCTCTTTTCAATTTTCTCACCATCCTCCTTCTTGAATATAAGCATTAAAGCAGTATAAACAAGGAACAATCCAAAGACTATGAAAAGCCAAGAAAATCTACTAACTAATTCTACTCCTAAGAATATAAATATACCTCTAAATATTATTGCTCCAATCACACCCCAAAATAAAACTTTGTGCTGATACTCTTTAGGAACAGCAAAAAATGCAAATATCACAAGAAAAACAAAAAGATTATCAACGCTCAATGACAACTCTACAAGATATGCAGTTATATACTGAATACCTAACTTACCACCTTTAAAGTAAAAAATAAGTATTGAATATAGTAATGCTATTGATATCCAACTAGCTGACAATAGAAGCGCTTTTTTTACATCAATTTCTTTAGTCCTTCTAAAGAATACAAATAAATCAAGAAATAACACCGTAAAGAAAACAGATATAAAAACAACCCATAACAAAAAATCAATATTACTCATACTTTCTCCTCTATTACCTGTTATCCCTAAAAACTCTGAAAATTATAATACTATCATCCCTTGAAACTTCAACTTTGAATCCAAGTATCTTTGAAAGAACCTTAACTATATAAAGTCCTAATCCACTACCCCTAACCCCAAGGCTATTTTTTGCTCTATAGAACTTATTAAATATTCTCTCAAGATCATCATCACTTATGTAAGAAGCAGTATTTGAAATGGAAATTAAAAGCTTATCTGTATTATCGACTAAAACTCTAACAATACCCTTCTTGGGAGAAAACTTAAAAGCATTTTCTATAAGATTAAACAGTATCAATGACATTTTCTCTTTATCTTCATATACAAACTCATTACCAATACATTGAAACTCAAATTTGATAAGTTTTTCCTGATAAGAAGGTAAAATATTTTCAACTATTCCTTGTATAACCTGCTTTATATTAAACTCTTCCTTATTTATAACAAACCTTTTGGTATTTATATTCGAAAGACTCATTATGTTTGATATAGTGTTAGTTATTCTTGATATATTTGATAGTGCTATATTAATTACTCTTTCTGAAAACTCTTTTGACATAAGTATATTTTCAATAGCAAGGGATAAGTTTGTAATAGGTGTTTTAAGCTCATGAGATATGATACTCATAGTTATGTCTACAACACTTTCAAGCTTTTTAAAGTTAGTTATATCAAAGAAGTATATAACTGTAAGATCATTAATAGTATTTTGATACATCTTTATCAACCTTCTTTTTCCTCTTCCAGATATAACTTCAAGCTTGTGAGGCAAATCACTTCCAGGATTCCGTAACTTACTCGATGACAAAGTAAACAATGAGTAGAACTTTTTACCTATATAATTTCCATGTAGCCCAAAAAATTCTCTAACAAAGTCATTATAAAACACCACATTCTTATCCTTATCAACTACTACCAACCCTACTTCTTTAATATTTTGAAAGAGTTTTAACATAGTGTTATTTTTCTCTTCAAGAATTTTCATATTTCTTAGAATGGAATAAAAATTTTTTATCACAAATACTGGAAACTCATTAACAGAACTTAAAGGATAGTAACCCGAATGAAGTCTTTTTATAACCTTTGTTGCAGAGGCAATGCTGCAAACATATCTTAGAATTAAATAAATACCATAACCAGTACCAATAACCATTAAAAAACTCTCTACTGCGAATAATATATTCCTGTTAACTATACTATACAAAAGCTGTATTATAAATATAATTCCGAAAACTACCAAAATAGATATTATAAGTTTAGTTCTATTATCAAGAAATCCCAGTAGTACTAAAAATCTCCTTATATTATTCATTAGGTTTTATTTCAATAATAGTATCCCCATATCCTACGATATCTCCATCTTTCAGAAAAATTTTCGTTATAACACCATTAACAGGAGACTTAATCTCATTCAAGACACCTAAAACTTCAATATTACACAATAAATCACCTTTTGAAACAGACTTACCAACAGATACTATAGGATTACCTTTTTTATCATTTAACCTAAATATACCTACAAACGTCGACTTAACTTCCAAACTTTTAACATCTTCTATTTCCTGTTCAGTAGTTTCTTCAAACTCCTGGTGCTGTAATGAGTAAGAAATGCTACCAACATCCACGCTATGAGAATCTCCTGAAAACTTAATCGACAACTTAGTATCTTTTAACTTAACATAGAGTTCCTTTATACCAGAGTTTTTAGCTATTTCTACTACCTTCTTTATCTCTTCAACCATAATCAGAACCTCCAGTTTTAAAATTATATTCTTAACTCCAATGTTATATCAAACTGAAGATATCTCTCTCTAAGAGTTATTTTATTAATATTAAAATTCTACGTTTCCGCAAAAGCAAAATACCCCGATACTAAATCACATGGATTAAATCATAGATAACCTATAAAAACTTTCAATTTCACTATACCAGTGTGGAATTTCTTGATAAAGAAAAGCTACTACCATATAATATTAGTATGCCTAGCGTCAAGAAGTACAACGAAGGTTCTATAATATACTTTGACAAAGATATAGGTGATAACGTCTTTTTACTAAAAAGTGGTAGAGTTATAATCAAATACATATCCGAAGACACAAATGAGGAAGTATCAAAAGTAGTTAGACCTGGTGAAATATTTGGTTTAAAGTCAGCCATAATATCTGCTCCTAGAGGTGAAACAGCTATATCTGCTGAAATGTCAGAAGTTATAATATTTGACGTAAAAGAGTTCGAAAACTTTATTTCCAGTAAACCTGAAGTACTGTTTAAAACCCTTAAAGCCCTAAGTAACCAGCTTAGGAATATTGGTATAAGAGTAAGCAACCTATTATCTAATAACACTATAATAAGACATGATTTCGGAATGTTTAAAATAGGCGAATATTTCTTGATGAACAAAAAGTACAAGCAGTCAATACAAGTATTTGAAAGGTTCATAAAATCATACCCTAATTCTGAACTTGTAAACGAAGCTAAGAAAAGGATACAAATAGCCAAAAAAGCAATAGAAACAGGAATAGTTGACAAATTTACTCCTATCGATGAAAACAAAGTCTTAGAAGAATCTTCAATAACATCAGACATTGTTGTAAACGGTACCATATCAAGCATACTGAATGCTATAACCATAGCAGAAAATAACTTACAAAGAGGGAAACTACAAGAGTCTCTAAACATTGTAAGCAAAATTCTTGATCTAAAAGATATACCTAGTATAGATTTACTTGAAAAGGCTTTAGGAATAAAAGCAAAATGTTTGTCAAAAATGAAAATGTATGATCAAGCAATAGAAACATATAAGGAAATAATCGACAAGTTCCCAAACTCCAAAAATATAAAAATATCTATGTTCAATATGGCTATAGCATTCATAGAAAAAGGAGATAAAGTCAATGCAATTGGAATTTTAAGGAAGGTATCATCTACACCACCTTTTGATGAAATATCTCAAAAAGCAAAAGAAGTTATAGCAAAGATATCAATCTAACTATTTCTGAATAAACCTAATTATTCTCGTAAATTCATCAAGGTTTAATGACGCACCACCAACTAGCGCTCCATCGATGTCTGGCATTGCCATAAGGTCATCTATATTTGAAGCTTTCACACTACCACCATACTGTATTATGATATTGTTAGCTATTTCTTTTGAATACATTTGCGCTAATAATTGTCTTATGTATTGTTGTACTTCTTGAGCATCTTCAGGTTTTGCTGTCTTACCAGTTCCGATAGCCCACACAGGTTCGTAAGCTATAACTACATTCTTTATTTCTTCAGAGCTAACTCCCTCAAGTCCTCTAATAGTTTGCTCCCTGACAACATCTAGTGTTTTACCATATTCTCTTTCTTCAAGTAATTCTCCAACACAAAGTATAACCTTAAGATTATGCTTCAATGAAGCTTTAACTTTCTTGTTTATCAACTCATCAGTCTCTTTAATTATATGCCTTCTTTCACTATGACCTATTATAACATATTCACACCCAACATCCTTAAGCATTAAAGGAGATATTTCACCAGTATATGCACCGCTATCCTCGTAAAATACATCTTGCGCTCCTAGTTTTATATTAGTTTCTTTTATAACTTCATAAACAGGATAAAGTGCCGTAAAAGGAGGACAAATGAGAATATCTCTATCTTTTACATCCTTTAAGTTTTCAACAAGCCCTCTCGCCAAAGTAACAGCTTCAGAAACAGTTTTATTCATCTTCCAGTTACCTGCTATTAGACATCTTCTCATATCCAAAACCTCCAAATTTTGGTATATTTTAAGTTTGTTTACGTCAATACTTCAAATTGGGAATACAAAAGACTATCTGAAAATTTGTTGTATAGTTTTATTCACAAAATGAAAGCACAAAAACCTCATATTTATAATTCAATGAAGTTTCGGAAGATTTTATGCCAAAGAGAAAGGATATAAACAGTATTTTAGTTATTGGTTCAGGACCTATTGTTATAGGTCAAGCATGTGAATTTGATTACTCTGGTTCTCAGGCTTGTAAAGCTCTTAAGGAAGAAGGTTTTAAAGTAATACTAGTAAACTCGAATCCCGCAACAATTATGACTGATCCTGAAATAGCAGACGTAACATACATTGAACCTCTTACAGTTGAATTTATTGAAAAAATAATAGACAAAGAAAGACCTGATGCTCTATTACCTACGCTGGGAGGACAAACTGCTCTAAACCTAACAGTCAAGCTTTACGAAGAAGGAATACTTGACAAATATAAAGTTAAACTTATAGGTGCTAATGTTGAAGCAATAAAGAAGGGTGAAGATAGAGAACTATTCAAAAAGAGTATGGAGAAAATAGGGCTTAAGTGTCCCTATAGTAAAGCAGTACACTCTCTTGAAGAAGCAATTGAAGTAGCAACTAATATTGGTTTTCCTGTAATTATAAGACCTGCTTTTACACTTGGTGGCACTGGAGGTGGAATAGCATACAACATAGACGAGTTTAAAGTCATAGCAGAAAGAGGATTGCGAGCTTCAATGATAGGAGAGATACTTGTCGAAGAATCCCTTATAGGTTGGAAAGAATTTGAGTTTGAGGTAATGAGAGATAAGAAAGACAATGTCGTTATAGTATGCTCTATAGAAAACTTTGATCCTATGGGAGTTCATACAGGAGATTCAATAACTGTTGCTCCAGCACAAACACTTACCGACAAACAATATCAAGTATTAAGAGACGCAGCAATAGCCATAATAAGAGAAATAGGTGTTGAAACTGGTGGCTCGAACATACAATTTGCAGTTAACCCTGAAAAGTTTGATTTCATGGTAATAGAAATGAATCCTAGAGTATCAAGAAGCTCAGCCCTAGCATCAAAGGCAACTGGATTTCCGATTGCCAAAATAGCAGCTAAATTAGCCATCGGATACACCTTAGATGAAATACCAAACGATATAACTAAAGAAACTCCAGCTTCGTTTGAACCAACTCTTGATTACGTCGTCGTAAAAATGCCAAGATTTACATTTGAGAAATTTCCAGATGCCAGACCAGTATTGGGTACTCAAATGAAGTCAGTCGGAGAAACAATGGCTATCGGCAGAAGCTTCAAAGAGGCTTTTGTAAAAGCAATAGTTGGACTCGAAACTGGCAAAAAATTCTTTGAAGGAATACTAACAAAAGATAGTACCCTACTAGAAAACCCTGACAAAATAAGACAGACAATTACTTCAAAACTAATAGAACCAAACCCCGAAAGAATATTCTATATTAGAGATGCCCTTGAAATAGGAATGACAATTGACGAAATATACGAGTATACAAAGATAGACAAATGGTTCTTGTATAATATGAGAGAAATATTAGACGCTGAAAAAACAATACCCAGTAAATTAGAAGACATAACTTACGACCAAATGAAATACTATAAGCAGATAGGTATCACAGATTATCTTATAGCACTAAAAACAAACAAAACAGAGATAGAAGTAAGGGAATACAGAAAAACTTTAGGTGTCACACCAACTTATAGGATAGTCGATACGTGTGCCGCTGAGTTCGAAGCTAAAACTCCGTATTACTATTCAACTTATGATGAAGAGTGTGAGTATATTCCTAATGAAAATAAGAAAGTTGTTATACTTGGAAGTGGACCTAACAGAATAGGACAAGGTATAGAATTTGATTATTGTTGTGTACATTGCTCAATAGAGGCTAAGAAGATTGGTTACGACGCTATAATGATTAACTCAAATCCAGAAACAGTTTCTACAGATCATGATATATCAAGTAGATTATACTTTGAACCACTCACATTTGAACATGTAATGAATATAATAGAAAAAGAAAACCCTGATGGTGTAATATTACAGTTTGGTGGACAAACACCTCTGAAACTATCTCTCCAACTTAGAAAAGCAGGTGTAAAAATTCTAGGAACATCAGCAGAAAGTATAGACATAGCAGAAGATAGAGAAAAATTTAGAGAGCTTTTAAACAACCTTAACATAAAACAACCAGAAAGTAGAACTTCCACAAGTATAGAATCTGCTCTAAAAATGGCCGAAGAACTCGGATACCCAGTATTAGTAAGACCTTCATATGTATTAGGTGGTAGAGCAATGAATATAGTATATAGTGAAGAAGAATTTCTTGAATACGCAAGAGAAGCAATAAAAGTCTCAGAAGGATCACCAATACTAATAGACAAATTTCTTCAAGATGCTATAGAAATTGATGTTGATGCAGTAAGTGATGGAAATGATGTTGTAATAGCTGGGATTATGGAACACATCGAGGAGGCAGGAGTACATTCTGGTGACAGTGCTACAGTTTTACCACCTTTTTCATTATCAGAAAAAATAATCAACAAAATAAAAGAATACACCATAAGTATAGCAAAATCACTAAATGTAATAGGACTTATAAACATTCAGTACGCAGTCAAGGATGGAGAGGTATATGTTTTAGAAGCTAACCCCAGAGCTTCTAGAACAATCCCATTTGTATCCAAAGCAACAGGAATACCTTGGGCAAAAATAGCAACAAGAGTTATATTAGGTCAATCTCTAAAAGAAATAGGTGTTAAGGAACCAAAATTAAACTACTACGCAGTTAAAGAAGTAGTATTACCTTTTGATAAATTCCCTGAAGTTGAACCTATACTAGGACCTGAAATGAAATCAACAGGTGAAGTTATGGGCATAGATGAAACATTCCCAATGGCTTATGCAAAAGCAGAAATCGCTGCAGGAACTAACCTTTCACTCAAAAGTGTACTACTAACCATAGATGATAAAGATAAGCATAAAATATTGAATATCGCAAAATCCTTACAAGAAATAGGTGTAAAAATATACGCAACATCCGGTACCCACAACTTCCTAAATCAAAACGGTGTCCAATCAGAATTAGTTCTAAAAATAGGTGAAGGAAGACCAGACTTACTAGATCAGATAAAAAACGGCAAAATAGGAATGGTATTTAATACAACTCGGACAAGAAAATCTATTAAAGATGAAGTAAGTATTAGAAAATTAGCTATCAGATATAAAATTCCCTTGATCACAACTGTACCAGCAATGTATGCAGCAGTTGAAGCACTAAAGTCTATAAAAGAAAAAGAATTTAAGGTTAAGTCATTACAAGAATACAAAAATGGTAAATACTAAAGCTTTAAAACCAACAATCCTATTAAGTAGCATCTTAACATATTCAACTCCTAAAATTTTATTGTCACAGCAAATAAGTTTCAAAACCATCAAGGAAAGTTACTAAACCGTAAAAAAATTAACTACATAAAACATTTATGCATTTTATCAATTTCAAATATAACCTTATTTTTGTCAAACAATCACTGACAATCTAACTATCTGAGTACGAAATGAACCACGTAAATGGTGTTAAACTCAATTGGATTACCAAATTCATCTCTAGCAGGTTCAAATAATATATTTTTTACGTACTTTATAGCTTCATTATCTAATAAACTACTACCACTACTTTGTACTACATTACAATCCTTCACCCTACCATTCGTTGATATGACAATTTCAATAGAAACTTTACCTTCTATCCTTTTTATTCTAGCAGATAATGGATAGTTTATAGGTGGATTAGATAATATCCTAGGTGGAATTATTTGTCCCTCAGTTTTGATTGATCTTTCAGTTTCGTAAGTTACCTCATTAACATTCTCAACTAAGTTTTGACTTTGAACACTTTGTCCATCAACTACTTTATGAGTTTCTGTCTGTTTAGTAACACCTTTTTTTTTATCTTCAACCTGTTGTAACTTTTGGTTATCTAGGCTAAATTTTATGAGTAAAAGCATCTTATCATGATTATGACTATCATTCCTAAGTTTCGGAAAGGGTACATTCCAGTTAAACAACACTAAAAATATCACAAAAGTGTGTATCAAAACAGATATCATAAAATACTTAAACATACCATCATTCATAACTCACCTAATGCGATTTAAATACTTTAACCCATATTAGTACATAACATAGCATTTCAAGAAATGAATTTCTTCACTTCATCAATTGATGGTTTTATTGTAAAGGTAGGAGGCAAGTTTGAGATTGCTGTATTTGGATCTTTTAATCCATTTCCAGTAGCAATTGATACCACTAGAGATCCTTTCGGTATATCTCCTGTTTTGACTAGCTTTATAAGCCCTGCTACTGATGCTGCTGATGCAGGCTCCATAAATATACCATCTTTTGATGCTATTTTTTTATAAGCATCTATTATTTCTTCATCAGTAACATCTATTATTTTACCACCTGATTCATCCTTAGCAACAACTGCTTCTTTCCATCTTGCTGGATTACCTATTCTTATCGCAGTTGCTATAGTTTCAGGTTTTTCAAAAACCCTATTATAAACTATAGGCGCAGCCCCACTTGCCTGTATTCCAAACATCCTGGGAAGAGAATTTATTTTCCCTATATCTTTGTATTGTTTATATCCCATCCAATACGATGTTATATTACCAGCATTTCCAACTGGCATAACTTGAATATCAGGTGCCCTACCTAAAACATCACATATCTCAAAAGCAGCAGTTTTTTGTCCTTCAAGTCTGGTAGGATTTATAGAATTTACTATTTCAATACCAAGTTCATCTTCTGAAGCCTTAACAACATTTAGAGCATCATCAAAGTTTCCTTCAACCTCAAGTACTATGGCTCCATAAATCATAGCTTGTGCTAATTTACCAATTGCAACATATCCTTTGGGTATAAGAACTATTGATCTTATACCAGCTCTAGCAGAATACGCAGCAGCAGAAGCAGACGTATTACCTGTCGAAGCACATATAGTAGCCTTAACTCCTCTTTCTAAAGCTTTCGATATAGCAACAGTCATTCCTCTGTCTTTGAAAGATCCAGTAGGATTTAAGCCCTCATACTTCACGAATAAATCTATACCTAACTCTTTACCGAGATTATAAGCCCTTATGAGTGGCGTATTTCCTTCTAAAAGGGTAACAATTGGTGTTTTATCTGTTATTATTGGTATCAAATCCCTGTATTTCTGTATCACACCATTCCAAATCATAAACTACATTATAATTGTCTTTACATATTCCTTTCTAGAACGCTCAGTAAATCATAATATTAGTAAGGATTAACTAAATCATATACATAACAATACTTTCTATTAATGCCTAAAAATACATCATTTTATTTTAGTTGCTTATCATTTGAGCAAAATTTTATATATGCTTTTAGCAAAATAATTTTTTCAAACATCTTGAATTTAAAGGTATTCAAGAAGATCAACCAATTTGGCATATTACTTGATTGTAAAACGTAAAACAGGAGGTATGTATGAAAAGAACAATAATAGTTTTGAGTATTTTGTCAATACTCGGAACGGTTGGATTTAGTGCTAGCTTCTCTGCTTGGGTAGGAATGACAGGACAAGGTAAGTTTGCTTTGAACCCGTTTATTTATCTACCAACCTCATTTGATAGCGTATCAGCAGATTTAGTCATTGGATACGGTTTTACCGACAATATCGACATCCTAGCAAACCTATCATCAATATCACTATCTGGTAATGGTTTTAATTGGAGCGGAGCTTGGATTATGCCTAGATATGACTTCGGTAAGTCAGATCTACTACCGTATAACATTGTAGCTTTACAGGTAGGTTATATTGGGAGCATATTAGCTTCTTTACAGTATCATACTCTTATAAAACCAGTTGATATATTGGGAATAGAACTCAACTTGATAGGTACATTCATTACATCTACTCCAGAATTACTAATATCCATAATAATTGCCCCTGTACTAAACATAGTAGGACCTCTAAGCATATACTTTGAGTTTGATCCATCTTTTGGCCTATCTACAGGATTTGGGTACACTATCATTGGTGGTATAGATATAAACCTAGGGAATATAGGAGAAATAAGCATAGGATACAACATAACATCATCAACATTAGTTGGATGGTATTTTATAACTTTCTAAATACCAAAATCTAGGCCCCTACTTAAGTAGGGGCTCATATCACAAGCTAATTATCTCATTATCGATTAACCTAGTTCTACCTATAAAAACCGCTATAGCCACTACAACACTACCCTTTTGAGGTATTTCTTTAAGACTATCAAGCGTTTCAGGATCAATTATTTCTATATAATCAACCTTTGACACAAATGGCTCTATAAAGTTAGAAAGTGTCTTTCTTATCTCAGCTACATCACGGCTACCAGAAAGGATAATTTCTCTAGCTTTCTGTAGTGTTTTATACACATACAATGCTCTTTGTCTTTCTTCATCAGACAGATAAACATTTCTAGAACTCATAGCAAGTCCATCTTCTTCTCTAACTATAGGCATCATTACAATTTCTATGGGAAAGTTTAAATCTCTTACCATCTTTTTTATTATCTGCGCCTGTTGATAATCTTTTTGTCCGAAATAAGCTCTATCAGGTTGAACTATATTAAAAAGTTTTGAAACAACAGTAGCAACTCCCTTGAAATGTCCTGGCCTCGAAAGTCCACAAAGATGATTAGGTAGCTTCTCAAGGTTTACATAAGTTTCAAATCCATCGGGATACATATCATCTACAGAAGGATAAAAAACATAATCTACTGCTTCCTTTTCGAGTATTTTCCTATCTTTATCAAACTGCCTAGGATAACGATCATAATCTTCCGAAGGACCAAATTGTATTGGATTTACGAAAATACTAACTACTGTAACGTCATTGTCTTTTTTTGACTGCCTAACTAGCGACAAGTGCCCATCGTGTAGAGCTCCCATAGTAGGCACAAATCCTATTGTTTTATTACATTTTTTTAGACTTATCATTTCTCTCTGAATTTCTTCTGGTTTGTGTATTATTCTCATACTATTTTTTTCTCTTCTCCTTTTAAAAGTCTCTTGATATTTGAAGAATGCCTAATAATTATCAAAAACATAACAAGAAAGGTAGTTGAAATTAAAACATAATTATTCGATAAACTATTCTGAATTATTGAAGAAATAAGTAAGTAAGAAAATACAGATATAGTAGCAGCAATCGAAGATATTGATACTATTCTAAAGATAAGAATAAATATCCCGAAAACGAGTGCACCGATAAGTGTCCCAACCGGTGTCAAAACAAGGAAAACACCTAATGAAGTAGCCACCCCCTTACCTCCCTTAAATCCAACAAATGGAGAGAATATATGTCCCAATATAGCAGACACCCCAACAAACACATAAACTTCTGGTAAGAAAAATGTTATGTTATTACTCTTCC
The DNA here is from genome assembly GCA_026415355.1 of Brevinematales bacterium. Taxonomy (NCBI): domain Bacteria; kingdom Pseudomonadati; phylum Spirochaetota; class Spirochaetia; order Brevinematales; species Brevinematales bacterium. The sequence goes on along the minus strand of JAOAHF010000007.1, from coordinate 30,626 downwards.
AAAACAACCAAACAACGAACGTAGGTATAGCACCTTTCAAAGCATCAAGTATCAAAACTATAACACCCCAAAATTTACCAACTGTCCTGAATACATTAGTAGCTCCAATATTTCCGCTACCTTCTTTAGTTATATCAATTCCTTTAAACGACGCAATTACTTTACCAAATGGAATACTCCCTAAAAGAAAAGATAATACTATAAAAACTATATCCCACACCATTTTAATCTCCTACTTCTGTATAACTTTCGGAACTACTATAAAATTACCTTTTCTCTTCGGGCTGTTTTTAAGCATATTTTCAACTTTGTCGCTTGGCTTCACAATATCTTCCCTTTGCTCATTTATTATGTCAATAGGATACGGTGATGGGACAATATTTTCAGTATCTAGTTCCCCTATCATTTCGACAAAAGAAACTATATTACTGAATTCTTCTGCAAACTTCTCAAGCTCTTCTTCAGAAAAACTCAATCTAGAAAGTTCTGCTACCTTCTTAACAACTTCTTTTGTAATCATATATCTCCAAGTATATAAGTTTATAAGTTCTTATTTCAAGCTGTTTATCTTAAATTCGTGCATGAGTTTAAGATCAATCAAAAGATTTAAAAATCACTCAGCTTACTGAAATTCTCAAACCACTTTTTTGAAATCGGTCTTATAATTTTTTCTAATAACTTTAAGTTCTCTTCTTCATATTTCACAGATAAAATATCAGATGATTCATCATACATCTTATCATAAACTTCATCGTACATTGAGTTTAAAACCTCATTTCTCATATATTCATATATTTCATCATTGAAATTAGGTTTATCATAATCTATTCTTGTAAATTTATAGTAGTTTTCTCTATTATCCGTACTTATAGAAATCACACTATTAGTCAATTTTTCATCTAGCAACATATTTTCAGGTTCTATACCTATTAGAGACAATATATCATACAGTTTATACATCTTTTGGTTTTCAAAATCTTCACTACTAGTAAAATACTTAAAGACATCTATGTTCTCATAATAATAAACTATCTTATTTAAATCGTTAGTATAAAACAACTCCACATCAAAAGGTTTATCATTTTTTATCTTATTAATAAGTTCGTTTTTCTCACTCTCAGAAGTACTTTTAGGTATTGATGCAAATAGAAAAGAAAGTAGAAGAAATCCCTTAAACTGGATATCATAATATTCTTTTATCTTTTCATAATCTAAAATACCAGAGTTCTTTAATTCGTTTTCAATTAACTTTGAAATGAGATTAGTTTGATTTATTATTCTTTCTAGAATTTCTAAAGATATATGAGAAGAAAAATCTCCAACACCTATGAGTTCAAGTTTCGAAGACATAATATCTTTGAGGTAACCTATATCAGAACTTGCACTTAAGTTATTAACAATACCTCTTTTTTCAGCCATCAAAACTATCGAATTTCTAGTTATTACCTCTTCGAGAGTTATATCAAACATAAGTTTTGAAAATTTCTCAATATCATCCCTTGATAGCTTTGTATTTCCTGATTTTTCAAAAGTTGTATACCCTACTAAAAGCGATAAAAAAGAGTTTATAAATTCCTCTGAAGTTATCGATCTATCCCCTATTTTGGCTATCACCATAACAAAATACCCTCATGATATTTTTTGTATTGCTTCCTCAAGCGTATCATATATATCGAATACTGTATCTAACTCAACAATTTTAAATATCTTTTTTATATTGCTATTAAGTCCCGATATCGCAAATTTACCCTGTTCTGATATCACCATTTTGTAAAAACTTACTATAACTCTTAAACCACTACTAGATATATGCTGAACATCAGAAAAATCTACTATAACCTTACGAGGATTTTTCTCATTTATAAGCAAAGTAATTTGCGTTTCAAGATCAAGAGAAGATTGAACATTTATAACACCACTTAACCTTACTATAAAAATATCATTCACTTTTTCAACTTTCATAAATTTACCTAGATCTTTGATATATTTTGAATAATCGGAAATCTAAATTCAATAAACAGTTTCATAAAATGTTTTCAAATTTAACTCCTTATAAACTATACTCCATAAACTACATATGGTACTACTAACAGTTTTCGTTACAATTCCGTAAATAACTATATATGCCTAAGAGTAAAAAAAGAGAGACTCTAAACAGAAGGGCTACCAAAACAAAAAGAAGCGAAAATAGGAGAAAGAATTATCTAGGTAAGATTATGGTAGTTATACTTTTCATTATAGCAATAGTTGGCATAGTGTACATAATTTATGATTTTGCTGGAAACTCCATAAAGAATTTTGTAAATGTATTTCAAGACAACAAGCATTACAGTACAGAAATAGTCAAAGATATACCCAATTCACTATCAAACACAGTTGAAACAAATTCATATACACCACGAGAAAAAGAAGTACTTGAAATGATAGTAACAAACCAAACTGATATAAAACCTGAGACAAAAACAAATAAACAAAAGTCTACTTCGAAAAACTATATCGATCAAAAAAATGTAACAAGCAGATCAGCACTTATATTCTATTACAGAGTTTCTGAAGACAACTTGGTGTTATCATCAAAAAGTATTAATATCCAGGATAACAACTTACTTGAAGTTTTCAAAAGTTTAAAAAAGATCAAAAGCACCGAAAAGGAAGTATCATTTATAAGAAGTAATGTAAGACTGATAGACTACAAAGTTTCTGATGATATATTAATTTTGAACATTTCAGATGACATAGAATTTAATGAGTACGGTGGTACTGGAGTTTTATACGCCATATACCAAATAGCATATACTTTAGGAGAGTACGCTAAAGTCAAAAAAGTACTTGTACTAATAGAAGGTACAAAACCAAATTACATAAGTGGGGAGGGTATATTTTTCCAAAATCCTATAGATATAACTAAAAAACCCAAATTAAACTAAAAAATCTTTGTCTCAAAAAACCCCAAATGAAATAACTAAATAAAAACTAATAAAAACTAAAATTGATAAAATCCTAATTTACACAACCAAATCTCAACTCCTGATAAACTAGACAAAAGGAATCAAGGCTCCAAGAGTATTAATGAGAATTATAGCCAAAATAAAAATCCTTGATTTTTAGAATAAAAATTTGTAAATTTTCTATCAGAAAATAGAGTAATTTTAGGATTTCTTTCATTTTTTTTGTATATATTATATAGGTGATTTTTCGTTTTATGCATATTGTTAGTGTTAATTCTTTAAATATCAGTTTTTCGTTTTAGTTTTCTTAAGGAGGTTTTATGTATAAAAAGTCAAAAGAGATTAAAGAAAACTTGGAAGGATTTCACTATGTAGATGAAATTGAAAATGAAGACAACTTCGAAACAGGAGACGAAAATAACGATGAAACATATAATGACATAGACGATGAAATCCCTGAAAGTGACACTCTATCTGAAGACATATACTCAGAAGATAACGATCTTGATAGTTCTTCTGAGAACACAATTTCAGACAAATCTAACAACACAAGCAGTGAAGAAGATGAAGATGATATTGACATAGAAAAAGAAATAATGAGTATTCCAGCAGTAAAAAAAGTCATATCTCTTGGTTCAATAAAAGGCAAAATAACTTATGAAGAGATTAACGATCTTCTACCCGAAGATTTTGACCCTGAAAAAGTCGAATACCTATTTAATATCCTACAAAAGATGGGAATAGAAATAATAGAAGACATAAAGAACGATGAAGAAATTGATCCAAAACTTATAAATATTGACGGTTTCTCAACTAATGATAACCCACTTAGAATATACATGAAAAAAATAGGTTATGTAAAACTACTAACACACGAAGAAGAAATAGAACTTACGAAACAAATGGAAGAAGGTAACCAAGAAATCTATAGAGTTGCAAACGAATCTGGTGTAATAATATTTGAAGTTAAGAGAGCATTAGATAGAGCAAAAGAAAGTAGAAGCAAACTATACGAAGTGCTTTCTTTGCCGAGAATATACAGTTTTTCACCCAAAGATAGAAAAGCATTGTCCGAAAGGATAAAAAAACTTAGAGATATAGTTAGTTGGGGGCTTAAGCGAATAAAAACCATACACGAGCAATATCCACCTGAAGTTGTACCAGTTAAAGAAGTTGAAGAAGTTAGAAAAGTGCTACTTGACGAAATAAAAGATCTCAACCTTAATATAGATCTCATAAAGAGAAGCGCTGACAGAATAATAGACCTATATAATGAAACAAAAAATAATCTCAAGATTCTCAGAGACATAGAGCTCAAATATAGCAAACCTGTTGATGAGATAGAACAAATGGAAGATCTTAAATACCTAGATGATTACTTTTTATACGAAGCCGAACTTACAGATGATGACCTTATAACAGACATAGCAAGAATAAAAAGGGCAAAAGCTGCTATAAATAAGATAAAAAGGCAGCTAAATATTGAAGATTTATCCCTACTAGATGAATGGTATTCTAGAGTAAAAGCAGCAAAAGAAAAGATTGAAAAAGCAAAACATAAATTGATAGAAGCAAACTTAAGACTAGTTGTATCAATAGCAAAGAAATATGTAAACAAAGGTTTATCATTGTTTGACCTAATTCAAGAAGGTAATATAGGCCTAATGAAAGCTGTTGAAAAGTTTGAATACAAAAAAGGTTTTAAATTTTCAACGTACGCCACTTGGTGGATAAAACAAGCAATAACAAGATCTATATCTGAACAATCAAGAACTATAAGAATTCCAATACATCTTATAGAATATGTTAACGAAATAAGAAAAGTTGAAAAAGAACTCATGGAAGAGTTAGGAAGACAACCTATGAACCATGAAATAGCCGAAAGAATGGGAGTACCAGAAGCAAGAATAGCACAGATACTTAACTCAATGAAAGATCCGATATCCTTAGACAGTCCAACTGCAAGAAGTGAGGATGCTAACATTGGCGATTTTATAGAAGATGTAAAATCCGTAAATCCGTATACCAAAACTATGAACAATCTACTATCAGAAGTTATAGAACAAGTTTTATCAACTCTGCCCAAAAGAGAACAAAAAGTGCTAAAAATGAGATTCGGCCTAGAAGATGGTTATGTCCATACTCTTGAAGAAGTAGGATATATATTCAAAGTTACAAGAGAAAGAATAAGACAAATTGAAACAAAGGCTCTCAAAAAACTCAAAAGCCCAGAGATAAAGAACATCCTAAAAGAATATTTTGACATGTAATTAAACTTATGGAAAAGAAACTAAATGTAGAAACATATAAACCATCCCATCTTTCACACGAACTAAAGGAAAATTTAAAGAATAGAATAAGCAGAGCCAAAGGACATCTTGAATCAATATCCAAAATGATAGAAGAAGACAGAGCATGTGAAGAAATAGTACTTCAATTATCAGCAGTCAAATCAGCATTAAACGAAACTATTGTAAAACTTTTGGAAGGACATATGGAAATGTGCATGAACAACCAAAAAGATTGTGGAAATTTCGATGCTATCGAACTTGTTAAAGTACTGATAAGAACTCTAAAATCAAAATAGAAAACCAAACTCTACGAAATCGTTATAAATTTGTAATAAGCATAGTCTCAGTGTTATCAATGTCTCTAACTAGCGTGGTCAATATTCAGATAATAAAAATGGAGATATGAAATTTACACCATGTTTATCAAAAATCCTAGAGAGTCTCGAATTATAAAACAACACTATATACCTCTATTATGAGTAAAATTATGAATAGTAACATTCCGATATTTCATACGGAGTGTTTTATGAAATACTTTACTATTTTTTGTTTAACACTAGCACTTACACTTACTTTCGTGAATGGGTTTTCAGATAAGCTTACTATAGTAACTATTGATGGATCTGTAATAAACGTCCCAATGCCACCACAATATACAAATATAAATATCAGGGTTAGAACCGACTATGGAGAACTCAATTTTAACATAACATCAATACAAAGGATAACCATGGTAACTAATAACGTTCACAGCATACAAACATTCAAAGGAGAAATGGTTAAAGGCACTATAACATCTCCTAATATAGTTGTACCTACAAAATACGGTAACCTTACAATACCACCCACCGAGATAGGGAAAATGATAGTTATAATAACAAATGTTAATTTCACAAGATAGGGGAGGTATCCCCCCCTTTTTGCTTAATACTCAAAATCTCCCATACCTGGTTGAGATGTTGAATCTTTCTTCTTTTCAGGTTTCTCTGATACAAGTGTTTCGGTTGTTAGAATTAATGCTGCTATACTTATAGCATTCTGTATAGCACTTCTAACAACCTTTGCTGGATCAATAACACCATCCTTTGCAAGATCATCAACCCATTTATCTGTCAATGCGTTGTATCCATAACCAAACTTATTATTCTTAACTCTTTCTATCGCAACAGCTCCATCAATCCCTGCATTCTCACATATCTGATATAAAGGCGCTTCAAGAGCTTTCTTAACAATTTCAATACCTATTTTTTCTTCAGGGAAGTCAATCTTTATATCATCTAGTTTAGAAGCAAGATATAGATAAGTTACACCACCACCAGGAACTATACCCTCTTCTACAGCCGCCTTCGTAGCATGTAAAGCATCCTCTATTCTTGCTTTTCTTTCTTTTACCTCAACTTCTGTAGCACCTCCAACTTTGATAACAGCAACACCACCAGATAGTTTAGCAAGCCTTTCTTGAAGTTTCTCTCTATCGTAATCTGATGTTGTTTCTTGAATTTGCTTCTTTATTTGAGCAATTCTTGCTTGTATATCCTTTGAGTTTCCAGCACCGTTTATAATAGTGGTATTTTCTTTATCAACCTTAACTTTCTGTGCTCTACCAAGCATATCAACAGTAGCATTTTCTAGTTTCATTCCTTTTTCTTCAGATATAACCTGACCACCAGTAAGTATTGCTATATCTTCAAGCATAGCCTTTCTTCTTTCACCAAAAGCAGGAGCTTTAACAGCAACACTTAGCAACCCACCTCTCAGCTTATTGTATATAAGCGTTGCTAATGCTTCTCCTTCAACATCTTCTGCTATTATGAGAAGAGGCTTACCAGATTGAGCAACCTTTTCAAGAAGTGGTACAATTTCTCTTACCGAAGAAAGCTTCTTGTCATAAATCAATATAAATGGATTCTCAAGTTCAGCAGTCATTGTATCTGCATTAGTCACCATATAAGGAGATATGTATCCTCTATCAAATTGCATACCTTCTACAACCTCAAGAGTTGTTTCAAGAGATTTACCTTCTTCTACAGTTATAACACCATCTCTACCCACTTTATCCATTGCCTGAGCAAGTAGATCTCCTATCTTAGTATCATTATTAGCTGAAATTGTAGCTACATTCTTTATGTCATCACTAGATTGAACCTGCTTTGCTATCTTTTTTATCTCTTCAGCTATTTTTTCAGATGCTTTGTCAATTCCTCTTTTTATCATCATCGGATTAGCACCAGCAGTAACGTTCTTTATACCCTCTTTAACAATAGCATAAGTTAACAACGTTGCTGTAGTTGTTCCATCACCAGCAACATCATTCGTTTTTGTGGCAACCTCTTTAACAAGTTGGGCTGCCATATTTTCATAAGGATCCTCAAGCTCAATTTCTTTTGCTATGGTTACGCCATCATTAGTCACAAGAGGTGCTCCAAATTTCCTTTCAAGTATTACATTTCTACCTCTTGGACCTAGCGTAACCTTAACAGTATTAGCCAACTTCTCTATACCTCTTAGTAGAGACTGCCTTGCATTTTCCCCAAAAGAGATTATCTTTGCCATATTACACCCCCAAAATTGTTATAAAAATATAATAAAAAAGTTTAAATTTGTCAAAACTAACTAAACTTTCTTTATAACACTTACAAGTTTTCCTACAATAAGAGCATTACTACCACCTATTGGAATAAATCCTTTCTTAAGTTGTATTGTGTAAAATTTATCAACTCTTGATACAACACCAATTATCAGTTTACCTTCATATATCGATACAACTTTGTCATTTTCATTCAACTCATTACTTCTGAAAATTACAAGCATATCCTCATAATCTATACCAATATCCAAATAGTTATCAAATTGAAATCCTTCTTGTAAACGTAAAATAAAAACTCTATCTTCTTTACTCTCAGATTGAATGCCCTGAAACATATCAGAAGAAATAACTATACTTCTTTCAAATTCCTTGAGCTTGAAATGCCTTTTATATTTCTCAATTCTCCTATATATATTGACAGATATAGTTTTACATACATTCAACCCTACTTTTTGAGTCAATACAATTCCTCTGGGTATATTTCTCTTTATATCAATATATCCTTTTTTCTTGAGCTGCTCCAACCTTTGAGAAACACTTTTGATATTTATTTTCTGGTTTTTAGCAATTTCTTGGTAAGTAGGAGAGTACGAATTCTTCTTGTAATAACTTATTATAAACTCAAGTGTCTTCGACTGTTTAGGAGACAAATCATCCCACATATACTCTGTGATTTTAAAATAAATCATCCCATTCTTACATCAAAACAAATATAAAACACTATAATTTCAGAATATTACTCGAAATTACGACTTTCTAATATCTTTAAAGTTTATTAACATTTCTCAAAACAACTTTGCATTATGGGCAAATCATTTATGATAAGGAGTACCAGATATTATCGAAAATGCCCTATATATTTGCTCATATAACATAACCCTAAACACGTTATGGCCAAATGTCATTTTCGAAAAAGATAAAGTAAAATTTGATCTTGTTTTTACAGAAACATCTACACCTTGATGTCCACCTATTATAAAGGTTATATTTCTACCTATATCCATATTCCGCTTAATTAAGTAAGCAAAATCTTCTGATGTAATTTCTTTACCATCTCTGTCAAGAAGTACGATAAAATCTTCATCCTTGATTTTGTGTAGTATTTTTGTACCCTCCTCTTCAAGGTTTCTAGGGTAGTTCTTTCTTGACTCTCCAATTTCTATTTCTTCTACTCTAGCAAACCTAGAAATCATGTTCTTAAATCTCGAAATAGTTTGAATCAATTCCTTATAGTGTATCTTCCCAACTGATATTATCCTTATAACAAACATCCTTAATTAGTCCACTTACCAGATTTTTTGATCTGAGTATAGTTTGATGTTATAAGCCTCATAAACTTCTCAGTTATATTTAAGTTTATAGACTTATCCCAGCATATACCTTCCCAAGCAGAAACTATATTCCTTTCTAACGCTTCCTCATCAACAGTATATATTGAAACAGTTTTGTAAACTTCTCTGCCATCATCTACTACAACGTTAGCTATATATGACTTTTCAAAATTAAAATCATCTTTGTACATATAGTTTCTAATATTAACACCCTCTACAAAATCTTTATTTGAATCCTTACCATCATCATATACAACAAAATTATTAAAAACTAAATTAATTACATCATCTTTCTCGAGTATCGAGTTCGTAGCACCATCAATGGAAGAATGATATTCCGAGACAAGAATAGTCACGTTAGTTTTTTTCATCATTATAATACCAACATTCACCGTCTTTATTTCATCTGGAATACCTTTAGAAACCTGTATTTTCTTAAGATCGAAGATAAAAACTTCCTTTACTTTTACAACCTTAGGTGTACTATTTATCTTCATTACCTTACCAACCTTATGTTGAGTTTGATTTAAATTAGATTTTATACCTCCATTACTCGCACATGATATGAACATAAAAAATGTAAAAAAAATCAAATTAACCTTTAGCATGTTAACCATAAAGTAATACCCTCAAATTAAATTATCGGTATATGTCCAGAGATTCAAAGTTTTTTCTGTAAAACTTCTCCATTACACAGAATCCACCATCTAGTTATTACTACACCATTGAACTCTTGAACAAAACTTGAAGTAACGAATAAAATGAAAAAACAACTTCAAATCATTGAAAATTTGGGAAATTGAGAGGATTTTTATGGAATACGAACCAGTCATAGGATTAGAAGTACATGTACAATTGAATACAAAGTCAAAATTATTTTGCTCATGCTCCACAGAATTCGGTGCAGAACCAAACTCAAATACCTGTCCCATATGCATGGGATATCCAGGAGTACTCCCGAAACTCAACTATGAAGCACTGAAAAAGGCTATCATGGTAGGAATTGCACTCAATTGTAAAATCGCAAAATATACTAAATTCGACAGAAAAAGCTACTTCTACCCAGATCTACCTAAAGGATATCAAATTTCACAATACGACATGCCACTAAATTATGAAGGATACCTCGAATTTGAAAGCTTAGATGGAAGTATAAAAAGAGTTAGAATAATAAGAGCACATCTAGAAGAAGATGCAGGCAAACTAATACACGCAGAAAACGGTAATGAGAGTTACGTAGATCTGAATAGAGCAGGTACCCCTCTAGTAGAAATAGTTTCATACCCAGATATATTTAGTGTAGATGAAGCTTATCACTACTTACAAACCCTTAAGAATACCATGAAGTATATAGGCGTAAGCGATGTAAATATGGAAGAAGGGTCTTTAAGAGTTGATGCCAATATCTCCATTAGACCAAAAGGCAGCAATAAACTCGGAACCAAAGTCGAGATAAAAAATATGAATTCATTTAACTTCCTAAAAAAAGCTCTCGAATATGAAATCAAAAGGCAAATATCTATACTAGATAAAGGGGAAAAGATAATACAGGAAACAAGATTATTCGATCCTGAAAGCGGGAAAACCTATACAATGCGAACAAAAGAAGAAGCAGAAGACTATAGGTACTTTCCAGATCCCGATTTACCACCAGTAGTAATATCAGATGAAACTGTTGAGTCAATAAAGAAAGAAATACCCGAGCTACCTTACGATAAGTATAAGAGGTTTAAATCAGAATATAATCTACCATCTTATGATGCACAACTACTGACAGAAGATAAAAGTCTAGCAGATTACTTTGAAAAGGTAGTAAAAAGCTTCAAAGGCGATCCTAAAAAAGTTTCAAATTGGATTATGAGTGAAGTAATGAGATATCTAAACGAAGAAAAAATAGAAATATCGTCTTTCGGTGTAAAACCAGAACACATATCAGAACTACTAAATATGGTTGAGGATAACAAGATAAGTATAAAAATAGCAAAGGATATATTCCCGGAAATGATAAAAACTTTAAAATCTCCCTCAAAGATCGTCGAAGAAAAAGGACTCATACAAGTCTCTGATGCTTCTGAAATAGAAAAAATATGCAAAGAGGTTATCCAAGAAAACCCATTAGAAACTGAAAAATATAGATCAGGTAAAACTAATGTACTAGGATTTCTGGTAGGCCAAGTCATGAAAAAAACTCAAGGAAAAGCAAACCCAAAACTCGTAAACGAAATTCTAACTAAGTTGTTAAGCAAATAACAATTTCTACTCTATCTCTTAGTAAAATCTAAAATTAACATAACCTTTTACTTCAGAAAGATATAGGTATGATAAACTACAGTGATTTTGATAATTTCCCAAACTACTGATTATTGAAAATAAAAAAATTCAAAAGTTTATACTCATTCATCATAGCATACTTTGTTGAAAAAAAAACCTGAAGTTTATTAAATTTATTCAATGAAGGTAACTATAAATGGGCAAAAAACTGAGGTAAATCTGGAAAATCTAAAAGAAATCCTTGAAAAGCTAGGATACAACATACACAGTTATGTGGTAGTACTAAACGGCGAAATAGTACCAAAAAGCAAAATTCCAGAACTAACTATTAAAGAAGGTGACGATATAGAAATTCTTACAATAATGGGAGGTGGATAATGGATCAACTCATAATAGGTGACATAACACTTAAAAATAGACTAATAATAGGTACAGGCAAGTTTAGCAGTTATGAATACATACCAGAAATAATATCTAACACTGGCTGCGAGATGGTAACAGTCGCAGTAAGACGAGCAAGAGATGGTACCCAGAAACCCTTAAAAGATTATATACCAGAGGGGGTAAAGATACTTGTAAACACATCTGGAGCTAGAAATGCAGAAGAAGCACTAAAAATAGCTAAAATTGGCAGAGAACTTCTTGGTAGTAATCTTATAAAGGTTGAAATAATACCTGATACTAAATATCTTATGCCTGATAATAGAGAAGTAATAAGAGCATGCGAAATGTTAGCAAACGAAGGATTTAAACCTTTTCCTTACATGATGCCAGATTTAGTTTCTGCCAGATATATGGTTAAAGCTGGGGCTGTCTGCGTTATGCCTTTAGGAGCACCTATCGGAACTAACAAAGGATTAATCACCAAGTACTTTATCGAGATGATAAAAAATGAACTCGATGTACCCGTTATAGTTGATGCAGGTATAGGTAAACCATCTCAGGCTGCAGAAGCAATGGAAATAGGAGTAGATGCTATACTAATAAATACTGCAATAGCAACATCAAAAGATCCCGTAAAAACCGCCATAGCTTTCGCAAAAGCAATAGAAGCAGGTAGAATAGCATATCTCTCAGGTCTGCCTTCTGAAAAGATATTTGCTGAACCTTCATCACCAATGGAAGAATATTTAACAGGATTCCTGAGAAAATAAAATCACTTCTTTCAAGAACATTATCCAAACTTGTAAACAATCAAAACTCCAACAAAAGCTAAAATCTTCTAACGCTGGAAGTTACCAGTAACACTATTGGTACAACTAACAATTTTTTACACAATTTAACCTCACAGTCTAATTTTAAACATAAACAAAAATATCCTTAAACAGAACAATAGTATATTTAAGCAGGAAACAATTTAATTTTTACTTGGTAATTTAGGTAGAAGTCCAATTAATCGTTACAACATAGATAATATAGCTCCAAAAGTATTTTCTAGACCAATCTAGTATAGGTATTAAAGGTTATCATTTAATGAAGAGGTATTGTAATTCGGTGCTTCTTTTGTTATTATGATATCATGGGGATGACTTTCTCGTAATCCTGCGTTAGTAATCCTAACAAATCTAGCTTTGGTTTGTAATTCTTTTATATTAGCCGCTCCTATGTATCCCATTGACGATTTTAATCCACCTATAAGTTGATAAATTGTTTCTTTCAGCGGACCTTTATATGGTACCATTCCTTCGATACCTTCAGGTACATACTTTCCGGGAACTCCTTGAGGATATCTATTTGATCCCGACATCATTGCTCCTAGAGATCCCATACCCCTATATATCTTGTAGCTTCTACCTTTGTAGATTATCATTTCTCCTGGGCTTTCATCAGTACCCGCTAAAAGACTTCCTAGCATAACACTGTCAGCACCTGCTGCTATGGCTTTTGCTATATCACCTGAATATTTTATACCTCCATCCGCTATTACTGGTATATTTTCCTTTTTAGCTATTCTGGATGCTTCCATAATAGCAAATATCTGAGGTACTCCAACACCTGTAACAACTCTTGTCGTACATATGGAACCTGGCCCTATACCTACTTTAACAGCATCTACTCCTGAATCTATTAAAAATTTAGCACCTTCGTAAGTAGCTACGTTGCCTGCTATTACATCAACATCAAACTTGTTTTTTATGTATTTTAGCATTTCCCTAACTCTAGTAGTATGACCATGAGCAGTGTCAATAACTATCACATCAACCTCCGCTTTAACAAGTTCATAAACTCTATCTTTATCCTGTTCACTAGTACCTACTGCAGCACCTACTCTTAATCTACCTTTACCATCTTTTGAAGAAGTATCGTTACTCTGTATTTTCTCCATATCTTTCATAGTAATAAGCCCTTTTATCCTAAATTCCTTATCTACTACTGGTAACTTCTCAACTCTATTCTTCAGCATAATCGATCTAGCTTCATCTATTGATATACCTTCATAAGAAAAAACTAATCTCTCTCTTGGAGTCATAGCATCACTAACTTTGCCCCTCCCCTCACTTGCTCTAACATCTCGCCTGGTTAATATACCAACAACCTTATTACCTCCATCAACAACTATCAAACCGGATATGTTGTTTTGTTCCATAATCCTAATAGCATTTGAAATATCCTCGTCTTGCTTTACAACTATAGGATCATTTATCATGATGTTTTCGAACCTCTTTACTTTTATGACTTCCTTTACTTGATCTTCTATAGAAAGATTTCTATGGATTATACCAATACCCCCAAGTTGAGCCATAGAAATAGCCATTCTAGAATCAGTAACAGTATCCATAGCAGCACTTACAATAGGTATTGATAATTTAATATTCCTTGTAAGCATTGTTGAAGTATCAACCTCGCTAGGCAATACATTTGACTCTCCAGGTAGTATAAGAATATCATCAAAGGTTAAAGCAACCTCGTCGGTGTAAAATTTATCCATACACTTCTCCTTTATACAATTTTAACTTGTATCAAGTTTGGATTTCAATAAACTCATCCCAATTCCAATAAAGTCTAAAATTTTGTGTGTTTATTACTTTTAAGAACACTTTTATGTAACAATTTCTCAATTTTAATTGTTTAATTATCTATTAGGAGGTTTTGCTATGAAGATAAATTTTGTAGCAATTTCTGGTAAAGTTTATAATGATAATCTTGAAGTACATACGAAAAGTGGTAAAAGATATAATCTTTATACAATTCTGTCCTCAAAAAATTGGATAAAAGCTGTATCAAAGGAAATCATAAATACCAACGAAGAAGTTATAATCTTTGGAAAAATCGTAAATATATATGGCAACCTTGGTATTCTAGTAGTTGAAGTAAGAAAATTAAACGAAATAAAAACCTACTAGTTTAGTAGTAGTAAAAACAAAGATAGAATAAAAAAGCTATCATTCTAAATAATTAAACTCAGAGGTGCAGGTATGGAAACTGTTAAAAGTGGACAACAAGTTGATAAGAGATGGAAGATAATAGAAGGTCAGCTCAAATTACACCAATACAGGAAAGATTCTTTAATAGAAATATTACATAAGGCTCAAGAAGCATTCGGATTTTTAACAGATGAAGTCCTAACATACATAGCAAACGCCTTGAAACTTCCAAAGTCCTATGTTTACGGCGTTGTAACATTCTACCATTTCTTCAAACTTAAACCTCAAGGTAAACATGTCATAGTCCTCTGTATGGGAACTGCCTGCTATGTGAAAGGTGCTAATAAGATAGTTGAGTATATGAAGGAAAAGTATGATACGGATTTAGGCCAAACTACAAAAGATAACCTCGTGAGTTTTATGTCAGCAAGGTGTGTTGGAGCTTGTGGAGTTGCCCCTGCTGCGATAGTTGACGGAGTTCTTGAACCATACTTTTCTATAGAAAAACTTGAAAGCAAAATACAGGAATGGAAAAAAGAAAACAACTCGCAATCTGAAAACTAAGTTTTTACTGAAATTTTAGTATATTTTATCCTCATAAATTACTACAAAACCTCGCCAATCTAAAAGTAGATGATTTGCTGGTATTGTATTATCGTTTAGCGTTCATTTTCCAAAGATACTAAGCTTTCTAACGTTTGGGGGGTCAATTATATAAGAACAAAATTTAAAAATTTACCTACTGTCTTGGAGTTATATTATTAAAAAGCTCCTCTCTGTCAAAAAGAGGAGCTTTTTTGATTTTTGGATTTTGACTAAGCATCAGTTACAGCACCTTTTGATGCAGAAGAAACCAGCTTGGCGTACTTATATAGGACCCCTTTTTTATACTTTAGTTCAGGTTCTTTCCATTCTTTTCTTCTTCTATCGAGTTCTTCTTTTGATACCTCAAGGTTTATTTCTCTTTTTTCAAGATCAATCGATATTACATCCCCGTTTTTAACCAGTGCTATAGGACCTCCAACTTGAGCCTCCGGTGAAACATGTCCAATTATAAATCCATGAGATCCCCCAGAAAATCTACCATCTGTTATCAAAGCAACCTTACCTATAAGTCCTTTACCTGCTATTATAGACGTTGGTTGTAACATCTCTCTCATACCAGGACCTCCCTTTGGTCCTTCGTATCTTATAACAACAACATCTCCCTCTTTAATTTGATCAGAAAGTAATGCTTTTGTACATTCTTCTTCTGAATCATATACTTTGGCAGGTCCTCTGAAGAACTTATCTTTGATATCCGAAACCTTTGCGACAGCTCCTTCTGGTGCTAAACTACCATAAAGTATCACAAGAGGTCCCTCTGGTTTCAAGGGATTTTTCAAACTTCTCACAACTTCTTGTGCTTCATTGAAATCAGGAAAAGCTTCAAGGTTTTCAGCCAATGTTTTGCCAGTTATAGTCATAGCATCTCCATGCAACAATCCTTCTTTTAGAAGCATTTTCATTATTGGTGCTATACCACCTATCCTGTATACATCTTCCATAACATACTTGCCACTAGGTTTTAGATCTGCTATATGGGGTACTCGTTTTCTTATTCTCTCAAAGTCATCAATATTAAGATCCACCCCTATCGTATGAGCCATAGCAAGTAGATGTAATACAGCATTAGTTGAACCACCCATAGCTTGAACCATAGCAATAGCATTTTCAAACGATTTCTTAGTAACAATCTTACTAGGAGTTAACCACTTATCGACTAATTCTACTATTTTTTTACCCGACTCGTAAGCATCTCTCATTTTTTCAGGACTTTCCGCATAATTAGAAGAACTATTAGGTAAACTAAATCCCATTGCTTCGATAGCCATAGCCATAGTATTTGCAGTATACATACCACCACAAGATCCAGGACCAGGTAATGCTCTCTTCTCTATTTCAATAAGGTCTTCTTTTGATATCTTACCTGCATTAAACTGACCCACAGCTTCAAATACACTAACTATATCAATATCAACTCCCTTATATTTACCGGGTCTTATAGTACCACCATAAAGAAATATGGAAGGCAAGTCAAGTCTGAAAAATGCCATCATCAAACCCGGCATATTCTTATCACACCCTCCTATACCAATAACCGCATCAAACCTTTCAGCATTCACAACATCTTCAACGCTATCTGCTATTATTTCTCTACTCGGAAGGCTATATCTCATCCCTTCCGTTCCCATAGCAATACCATCTGCTACAGTTATTGTATTGAATATCATAGCTGCTCCACCATTCTCAATTATGCCTCTTTTTGCTTCTCTCGCTAAATCATTAATATGAATATTACATGGAGTTATTTCTGCCCATGTTGACGCAATACCTATAAGTGGTTTTGTAAAATCTTCATCCTTAAAACCAACTGCTCTCATTAGAGATCTATTAGGTGCTCTGTGGTAACCATCAAAATCACTACTCCTTAATCTCGGCATACATTATACCTCCATAATCAATAAGAATGTTTTAAGAAAAATACATATTCTTTCAATCTCAAGTTCTACAAAAAATCGATTAGTTTACTTAAATGATTTCTCGAAATAATGTCATTGCAAAGATCTATCAAAAAATCAATTTTCCATTCTCTTAACGTCAAAGTCTTTACCAAGTATTACAATTATACCTGAGGTGTCATCTTTTAAATTTTCATCAAAAACAAAATTTGACACTACTTTTATTTTCAAAATTTTCGATATAGCATAAACTACTTCTTTATTCGGAGTTCTATTAAGTATGTAAGAGTTTTCCAAAGTTAACGGAAAGTTACCATAGTTTTTTATATTGAAACCTTTCCTAAGAAGATGTAAAGATACATTCATTGCTAAATCTTGCTCTTTTTTCGCATTCAAAACAGATATTTCAGGATTAGTACAAGAATAATAAGCAACCACATTACCCTCCATAATTATCTTCACAAAAGAATCCTTACTATTTATATGCTTTGAAATATCATCCCAAACAGTACTATCTAAATCTAACTTTGTCAAGTTAACTATTATGGTGTTACTCGAAACTACTATGTTGTGGTAAGAAGATTGAAATGAATTACTACTTATTGAACTCAGTAACGCCAATGTTATAAAAGATGTAACTAGTATCAAAGCTAGTAAAACCCAATTTCTTACTTTCTTTTTCTTCAATTTGAGCTTCCTATAGCTATAAATATCTATCATATTAAACAAGTATAGATCATTAGACTTTTTGTCTTCAAGGAATTTTGGAAAGTAATCAATTATAAAACCTTAAAAATGTCATAAAAAATAATTCCCATTCTTCGATTGATTCCAAATCTCCTACTAAACATAACTATTAGACTACTCAAACAATCTGATAGACAAGTAAGGCATCGGATCAACTAGTTCTGTACCTATTCTAACTTCATAATGCAAGTGATAACCTGTTGCTCTACCGGACATTCCAACAGAACCTATAATCTGCCCTTTTCTAACAAATTGTCCCTCAGATACATAAATGGACATAAGATGTCCATAAACTGAAACAAATCCATATTTATGAGATATCTTTACAACTTTCCCATAGCCACCAGACCAACCTGCTGAGGAAACAACACCATCTGCTGTCGCTATAACTGGCGTTCCAGGCCAATGAGCTATATCGATACCTGAATGAAATTTAGCTACATTCATAAATGGATCTCTTCTATAACCAAATTTTGAAGTTATATGTCCACTACCATCCTTTATTGGCCAAACTGAAGGTATATATTTTATAACATTTTGAGAATTCTCAACAAACTTAGCAAATTTCTGTATCTGTATTTTGTATATTTCTATTTCCTTTCTCAGTTTATAAAGTTCATCAATTTCTTTCGGCTTGTTATATATAACATCATCAACAGAAGAAATAGGTGTTTTATCTTCTTCTTGTTTCTCTGGATACTTTATCTCACTATTTACGTTTTGCAAAGTAGTTAGAGAAAATATCTTATTCACATCAGACCTAAAGCTAGCAAATCTGTCCTTGAGAAGATTAGCATTATTGATGAAATTGTTTATATACTGATCCTTAATCTCATTCTGTTTTTCAAGTCTTATAACCTTTTGATCTGTCATCTTTCTATTCGAAACTGCAATAATTGATGTTACAACAATAATTGATAGAATTATAGAAACAAAAAGTAATGCAAAATTGGATATATGAATCGTTATAACTCTCTTTTCAGAATGAGGAACAAACATTATAGTTAACTTTTCGTGCCCCCACTTCTGTATTTCAGAGTTTTTAATTTTTAACCACCTCCTGAAATCATAAAGCAGAGCATTTAAATTTTCTTTTATTCTATCAGAAAACCTATTCATACTAACCTCCCTATTTATTTTTTCGAAGAAACAAATTTACTACTTTTAGAGTTAATACCCTTAATTTTGAATTTTAAAAAATAATTGAAACTTTTTTCAACTACCCAATAAATCAACCTTCAAATAGATAATCAACTGTTGCTATTCAACTTTAATAAAAAAGTTCAAAGTTATCACAAGTTATGACAGTAGGAAACATGATCATCTTCTAATTTAAAAGGTTGAGGAAATTGTTTCTTACATATTTCTGTAGCCACAGGACATCTTGAATAAAAAGGGCAACCATTTCCTTCTTCATCTCTATTAAGATTCTGAAAATCTTTTACTATCTTCTGTCCTGGGACTGAAGATAATAGAAAAAGAGTGTAAGGATTTTTAGGATTACTAAATATCTTCTCAGAAAGCCCTACCTCCATAACTCTACCTTTATACAAAACCATAAGATAATCTGATATAAACCTAGTCGTAGATATATCATGAGATATATAAAGATAACTCAATTTATACTGCTTTTTTATATCAACCAATAAGTTTAGGATTTGAGATCTAATTGAAACATCAAGTGAAGAAACAGGTTCATCAAGAACAACTAATGAAGGCCTCGATATTATACTCCTTGCTATACTTACTCTTTGTTTTTCTCCACCACTTAGCTCATGAGGATACTTATAAAGAACATCTCTACTTAGCTTAACATCATCGATAACAGATAGCAATCTACTATCCATTTCCTTCTCAGTCAACTTAAACCTAAAAAGTAGTGGTTCTAATATTATTGATCTTACACTCATCCTAGGATTTAAAGAGCTCAACGGATTCTGCGAAACAGCATGTATATGTTTTAGATATTCTTTTCTTACACTTTTTTGAAATATTGATTTACCTTTCCAAAAAACATTCCCCTGTGTTGGTTTTATTGCTCCAAGTACTACGTTACCTAATGTAGTCTTGCCAGAACCGCTTTCTCCTACTATTGAAAAAGTAGTATTTTTAAGTAAACTAAAACTAACTCTTTCAAGTGCTATAACTGGAATATGGAAAGCAAACTTATTCGGATCCTTAACAAAGAATGTATGTGAAACACTAACAACATCCAGAAAAATATCACTCATTCTCCTACTCAAATACCTCAACATCTACCACTATATCATTCTCTTTTAGATTAACTGCTCTTATGCCTCTAGCGGGTCGTCCCATAAGAGATATATTATCAGCAGGCATACGTATTATCATACCTTTTGATGTTATTAATACAACATCATTATCACTAGTTACTGGCAAAGTCCTAACAACTTTACCAGTTTTTTCACTAACCCCAAAATAAACCACTCCTATTCCACCTCTACCTTTCGGTTGAAACTCTTCCATTTTAACTCTCTTAGCATAACCTTTTTCAGTCACTGCAAGTATTTCCTTCCTAGAATTATATCTTACAAGTCCCACAACATAATCATCACCTCTCAACCTTATACCCACGACACCTCTAGCATTTCTACCCATAGGCCTAATATTTTTCTCGGAAGTCCTCAAAGCAAGTCCATTAGTTGTTGATATAATTATATCATCATTACCAGTAGTAAATATAGCGTCTTGTAACACATCATCCTCATCAGAAGACATTGCTATTATTCCTGTTGATCGTATGTTTTTAAACTCATCAACATCTACTTTTTTTATTATTCCTTTTTTTGAAACCATTGTTATAAACCCCTTGGCACTCTTGTCGAAAACAACCAAAGATCTGATTTTTTCATCATTAGCAATATTAAGTATCATCCTAATGTTGGTTCCTCTTGAGGTTCTTGAAGATTCAGGTATCTTATAAACATCGAGAGAGTATGCCTTACCTTTGTCCGTAAATATGAGCAGCTCCTCAAGTGTATTTGCAATAATAAGATGTTCTATCGAATCTTCCTCCATAGTAGATGTCGCTATAATTCCCCTACCACCAGCTTTCTGCGACCTGTAAACTGATAATGGTATTCTCTTTATCATTCCCAGATTAGTTATTATTATAGTAACATCCTCTTTCTGTATAAGGTCTTTCTCCTCAACATCTTCAATCTCACTGTATTCTATGGTAGTTCTTCTTTCATCACCGTACTTCTCTGAAATATACTTCAAATCTTGTTTTATAATGTTATAAACTCTACTTTCCTTCGATAAGATATCCTTTAGATCTTTTATGGTTCCATTCAAAATCTTATATTCTTCATTCAAATCTTTAACCTCCATAGAAGTGAGTTTCTGAAGTTTCATATCTAATATTGCATTTGCCTGAACTTCTGACAACTTAAACCTTACCATTAGCTTGTTCCTTGCCAAGGAAGGATTTTCTGAAGACTTTATTATTTTTATCACTTCATCAATGTTACTTAAAGCCACCAAAAGCCCCTCGACTATATGAAGCCTTTCTTCGGCTTTCTTAAGATCAAACTTAGTTCTCCTAACTATAACTTCTTTTCTATGTTCTACATAGTAATGTATAATATCCTTAAGAGACAGAACTTTTGGCTGGTTATTAACCAGAGCAACCATATTTATGCTAAATGTTTCCTGAAGTTGAGTATGCTTGTACAGTTTATTTATCGCTACTTTGGGATTTACACCTCTCTTCAGTTCAACTACTATCCTTATACCATCTCTATCAGACTCATCTCTTATATCAGATATCTCATCAAAGTTTCCTTCCTTAATAAGATCAGATATTCTTTCAAGTATAGCAGACTTCCTAACCTGATAAGGTATTTCTGTTACTACTATAGCATCTTTACCACTTTTAAGCTTTTCAAGTTTCAGTTTTGCTCGTATAATAACTTTACCTTCACCAGTTTCATAAGCCTTTATCATATCTTCATTTGCCAATATTATTCCACCTGTTGGAAAATCAGGCCCCTTAATAAACTTCATCAAGTCTCTTACTGTCGAATTCCTATGATCTATGTAATAACTTATAGCATCACAAACCTCTTTAAGATTGTGAGTAGGAATATTTGTTGCCATACCTACCGCTATTCCATTTGCACCGTTTATGAGCAAATTAGGTACCATAGCAGGTAATACAATAGGTTCTTCCAATGAGTTATCAAAGTTAGGTCTAAAATCAACAGTACCTTTATCTATGTCTTTTAGCAACTCCTCGGCTATTTCTTGCAATCTTGCCTCAGAGTATCTCATAGCTGCCGGAGGATCACCATCAATTGATCCAAAATTACCTTGCCCATCAATAAGAGGATATCTCATATTAAAATCTTGAGCCATTCTAACAAGAGCTTCATAAACCGAAGTATCTCCATGGGGATGATATTTACCCAAAGTATCACCAACAATTCTAGCACATTTCTTATAAGGAGCATTACTTCTTACCCCAAGTTCATCCATAGTGTAGAGTATTCGCCTCTGGACTGGTTTAAGTCCATCTCTTACATCAGGCAAAGCTCTACTCACAATAACACTCATCGCATAAGTCAAGTAAGACTTTTTTACTTCCTCTTCAAGTACAGTTTCTATAATCCTCTCCATACATCCCTCAACAAACTAAACAGTTTCTAATGAATTATGAACGATATCCCTATTCAAAAGCATATTATTTCCACTAGAATAGAGTCTAAAATTACCAACCTCATAACAAAACAAAAATACAATTTACTATCAATTTTCAATTAAAGGTATATATTAACTTTCTATAAAAAACCTACAACATCACTTACAAAAGTATTTTTGATACAATAAACACAAGCATTCAAAATTAAACTAGCATAGCATGATAAAAAAATTTAGAAGAATATCTGGAATGGTACTAGGAACTAAGGACATAAATGAATACGACAAAATGGTAGTTTTATTTTCACCAGAAATTGGTAAATCAAACCTTATGATGTATGGTGGAAATAGTTTCAAAAACCGTTTTTCAAATCGGGTAAATATAGCAAACTTCATAAAAGGATTTGTAAGATATCCATCATCATCAGATAAAATTCCATCACTTGAAGAAGTAGATCTACTACAGAACTTTTTTGACACTATAAAAACAAGGCCATTCAATCTTTTCGCAGTAAACTTTATAACTGAAGTAATAAATATCTTAGTGCCATTAGAAGTCTTTGATGAGATTTTATATGATACCACGATAAAATCTATATTCACCATATCAAACTCTCAATCTGACGATGAAACATTCTTAACATTATCAAAATTTCTCATATCCATGTTAAGATTACAAGGTATACTACCCTACATAAAAGAGGAAAAAATCTCAGAAAAAACCAAAATGTTCATAATATCAATAATAAAAAACAAGGAGATCGCAAAAATCGACACTGAAACTAAACTTAACTTCTTAATTTGGTTCCAAGAAAAACTATCAAGAGCAGTAACCAACAAACGTATTGTTTCTATCGATCTTATTAAGATCCTAATATAAAAAGCTATTTTTTACTGAATATTAGAAGCTTCAGGATTTTACATAAACTCAAATCTTAGCTAGGATAGTCTTTACAAAATAAAACCCTAATCTAGAAAGAAACACTTGGTATCTTAATTACGAATCCAGCAAAATCTGTATTACCTCCTATCTGAAGTACAACACCTTCTAAATAAAAAGACATATTTATTGTCCAGTAAACACCAATTCCAAAAAATCTACCGAAGTTCATATCAGGTCCAAAACCAAAAGATATTGACAAAGGTACCTTTTCCTTTCTTATATCGAAAGAAAATAAGCCATAGGCACCAAAATCAAACTCAAAAGAAGAATCATTTCTTGAAGTAACTAAATCAAATCCAGCAAATGGAGATACCGCTATGCTAAAAAACGACTGAGAATACACAGTTATAGGTAAATCTACTTGAAAACCAAAGCCTACTGATCCATTGGGACCTCCCACTCCACCAAATGTAAACCATGGGTAGATATCAACATTACCCGATAATTTCCTTTCAAAACCTATTTCAAGACCTGCACCACCAAATGTATAACCAAATCCAACTTCAAGTCCCTTGTTAAGTATAACTTCCTTAAAACCAAAAGCATTTATATATACCAAAATCAATAAAACAACGTACAAAGCTCTCCTCATAACCACCTCCAAACATATATCGATTTTATGTGAAGCAAATGAAACATTTCAAAAAAACAACTTAAAACTACTTTACTACTGATTAGCAAATATAAAAAAACCCTTCAGAAAATTACTCGTACTTAATGATAACTTGAATTTAAAAACCAAAAGAATGTCCTAGCAAAATTATGTTGTAAATATATTCGTAAAATCTTCAATAGCAAAAGATGAAGCATATGGTAAATTAATAGTTTTTGTAGTAAATAGGTAGTACTTCATTGTAATTCCTAAATTCATCTCTTTCTATTTTTCTTAAAACAGTATTAATTATATAACTCATTGGTAAGTAATCAAAGTTTATGAGATTTATAGCTGTTTTAGATACTAAATTTGAACAACCAACAGATACTGTAATATTCTTTTCAGATATACTTTCGTAAATATCACCAACACTTACAATCTCAATAT
Source organism: Brevinematales bacterium (assembly GCA_026415355.1). Classification (NCBI taxonomy): domain Bacteria; kingdom Pseudomonadati; phylum Spirochaetota; class Spirochaetia; order Brevinematales; species Brevinematales bacterium. Next base: position 5,938 of record JAOAHF010000007.1, on the reverse strand, counting down.
TTTCACTTTCGGGTCTTTTTAGTATAAATTTGCCTGCTCTACCATCAAAAAGTATGTTAGGTTTCAAAGGATAAAAGTTATCGTAAACAACGTCTATCAGAGAAAACGCTACTATCCTGATATTAAGAATTTGTGATAGAGTTCTCGCTATTGAAATACCATTCCTAAGTGAGGTAAATGGTCCAGGCCCTATAGAAACTGCTACTGCTTCAAGGGTTTCTAGGTCAATATTTTTAATATCAATTGATGTCTTTAGTAGATCCCAAAACAAAGGCTCATTCGTAGATATATGAAAACACAAACTTTCACTCCCTAAAAAAACACACACTGAAGAGAAATCTATATAAGATGTATCAATAATAAGTACTTTCATTATTTAAGTGCTTTGATTTTATCATTTAACTTGTCTATAAAATCCTTTATATTCTGAACAGTCGATACATTTTTATCTCTTGAATTTCCTACGAGAAATGCAACAAACCCTACAAGTACCAAAAGTACAAATACCCCTAATCCTACTACTAGTATTAAGACAACCGACAGTACAGCTAAAGTAGCATAGACAATACCCCAAAAATTTCTTATGAATATCCCATATAACTCTCGCTTTGAAACTTTTTTCATATATTTACATACTAAAGTTTTCAAGGAACTTTGTTGTATGTGTACCACTAAGAAATACAGGATGTTCTAGTACTTTGGAATGAAATGGTATAGTAGTAGGTATACCCTCTATAGTAAATTCACTTAATGCTCGTTTAGCTCTGTTTATTACCTCATTCCTATTCTTGCCCCATACTATAAGTTTAGCAACCATGGAATCGTAATACATAGGAATTTCATATCCTTGGTATATATGAGTATCAACTCTTACTCCATATCCACCAGGCAGATGTAAAACCTTTATTTGTCCTGGAGATGGTCTAAATTCGTTGAATGGATCTTCAGCGTTTATTCTAAATTCCATAGCGTGTCCGTTCATTTTTACATCCTCTTGTTTCACAGACAGTTTCTCACCTAAACAAACAAGCATTTGCTCTCTTATAAGGTCATATCCTGTTACTTCTTCAGTTACAGGATGTTCTACTTGTATTCTCGTATTAACTTCCATGAAATAGAAATTTCCATTCTCATCCATTATAAATTCCATTGTTCCAGCTCCCACGTAACCTATTGAGCTTACAGCATTCCTTACTATGTTTGATATTTTTTCTCTTTGTTCTTCAGTTATAGTAGGTCCAGGAGCTTCTTCTATAAGTTTTTGGTGTTTTCTCTGAATCGAGCAATCTCTTTCTCCAAACGTAACAGCATTACCGTATTTATCACCAATAAATTGTATTTCTATATGTTTTGGGTTCTGTATGTACTTTTCAATATAAACTCCAGGATTACCGAACGCCGCTTGTGCCTCTGATTGTGTCAAGGGTAGAAGCTTCTTTAAATCATCAGCAGAATAACATATCCTCATTCCTTTTCCACCACCACCAGCAGTAGCTTTTATTATCACTGGATACCCAATTGCTCTAGCAACCTCAAGAGCTTCATCTACACTACTTATAACGCCCTCACTACCCGGTACCGTTGGAACGTTGAATTTTTTCATCGTATTCTTTGCAGTCGATTTATCACCCATAAGAGATATAACCTCAGGCGAAGGACCTAAGAATGTTATACCATGATTTTTACATATTTCTGAAAACTTAGCATTTTCCGATAAAAATCCATACCCAGGATGTATAGCATCAGCCTTGAGTATAGTAGCAGCACTTATAAGATTTGGAATATTAAGGTAAGAATCCTTACTATAAGAACCACCTATACATATATCTTCATCAGCAAGTTTTCTATGAAGCGAATCTCTATCTGCCTCGGAATAAACAGCAATTGTTTTAAAACCAAGCTCTTTACAAGTCCTTATAACTCTAACCGCAATCTCACCTCTATTAGCTATCAAAATTTTCATATCCTATCTCCTTAGAATAATTTAGCAACCTTATTATAAAGGTATCGTAACAACAATTCAAAATAAAAAATCAACTGAAGATCAAAGCCTTTACTATACTGTATGATATTGCCAATACTTAAGTTAAATCAGTTGGATAACAATAAACACCATCAGGAAATCTTAAAAAACTTTGACTTCCAAATGTGCTAAAATTTATCCTTCAACTATCCATGAGATATGTAAAGTTTTTTCTACTTATCTTTGTAACAGTTTCGGAAACTCTAGCTTATGCTACTAATAACAATTTATTTGAAACCAAAACTAATGTAGTAATTATTAACGAGAAAGGAACTTTCAAACTCATTTGCGAAGTAGCCAAAAAACCTGAAGAACTGGCTGTAGGACTTATGTTTAGAAAAGATATGAAAACAAACGAAGGTATGATATTTTTATTTCCTAATGACGGTTATATTTCATTTTGGATGAAAAATACATACCTGCCCCTGGCAATAGTTTACATTGACAATAACAAAAGAGTTGTTGATGTATTTTATCCACCACCGCTTTCAACAAAAGGCGTTAAACCTTCTAAGCCTTCAAGGTTTGTACTCGAAATTTTATCAAATACTGCTATAGATATAAACCTAAAAAGGGGTGATAAGGTATTATTTTAATATTATCGTTTGTTCCCTATCAGGTCCTACAGAGATATAGGTTATTGGTATTTGTAAAGATTCCTGTAAAAAATCAATATATTCTCTCGCTTCTTTTGGTAATTCACTTAATTTTCTCATATTCGAAAGACTTTTAGTCCAACCTTTGAAACTTTTATATACAGGTTCTATTCTGTATAATGTAGTTGGATCCATAAAGGGTGGTATATCATACATCTCTCCATCTATTTTATATTCAGTACAAACTTTTATTTCATCCATGCCGGAAAGGACATCAATTTTAGTCAAAAATATCTCTGTAGTACCGCTCAATATTGTAGAATATCTTAACATAGGTAAATCAATCCATCCACATCTCCTAGGTCTTCCAGTAGTAGCACCAAATTCACCTCCTTTTTCTCGTATCTGTTTTCCAATATCGTTATCTTGCTCTGTCGGAAAAGGTCCCTCTCCTACTCTAGTTGTGTATGATTTTACTATACCTATAACATTAGTAATGTTTTTAGGAAATACTCCAGTACCAGTTGCAACACCATTACTTGAAGCATTTGATGAAGTAACGTAAGGATAAGTTCCAAAATCAATATCAAGTAAAACACCCTGAGCACCTTCAAAAAGTATATTCTTACTGTTTTCAATCTCTTTATTCAGAAGTATCTCAACATTGCTAACCCTTAAATTCAGCTCTTCAAATCTTGATTTACAATTCCTAGCCAACTCAAGACTGTCAAATTTGTAATCGTATTTGTAAAAGTTTCTAATTAAAAAAATCTTTTCTTCAGAAAACATCTTTATTTTCTCAGAAAGTTGATCAACTGTTAAATTGGCAATGTCACTTATCCTTATACCTTTTCTTGCTATTTTATCTTCATAGCAAGGACCTATACCTCTAGATGTCGTACCTATCTTCTTTGGAGATAAACTTTCTCTAAGAGCATCTATTAATTTATGATATTCCATAACTATATGCGCTTTATCACTTACTATAACTCTGTTGGAAACAGGAAATCCCATCTTTTCAAGACTATGGATTTCATCACTCAATTGATCAATATCTATTACAACTCCATTACCTATAACAACCTTTGCGTTCAGATTCATGAGACCTGAAGGCAAAAGATGAAATATAAACTTCCTACCTCCAACCACCACGGTATGCCCTGCATTTGCTCCCCCTTGATACCTAACAACGTAATCATACTGTCCTGCTAAAAGATCTATTACTTTGGCCTTTCCTTCATCTCCCCATTGTAACCCCACAACTAGAGTAGTCATATTATTTTACCTCATTCTAAATTATTTACGAGTATGAAAAGTTTATCAATAAAAATTAGTCCATAGATTCATAATGCTTAATCACTAACTACTTCAATCACTAATACCAAACAAAGTAAAGACATTCCACGTAATTCATCAGAATACAAGGATTTCTTAAACTAGTAGCTAAATTTCTTGAAAGACAGCTACAAAACATAATAAACTAAGAATATGCTCATAGAGCTAACAAGAATAGATGGTTCAAAGATAAACATAAATCCATTCCAGATTGAAATGGTGGAAAAGAAAAATAATACCGTTATAAGGATGATGAACGAAGTTATGTATATAGTAATTGAAGAACCTTCTTACATAGAAGAAAAAATAAAACTTAAGCTAAAGGAGATTTTCATCTCCTCTATTTTGGAGGCAAAGAATGGGTGATAGAAAGTTTGACCTATACATAGTTATAGGTTTAGTAATATCAGTAGTATCAATGTTTGTTGCCATACTTCTTCACGGGGTACCATTGTACACTTACGCCGACTTAGCCGCGTTCCTAATATCTGTTGTATCTCCTTTTGGTGCAGCAATAGTATCTGTACCTTTTGAATACGTAAAAAACTTACCCAATATATTCAGAGTTTTATTTTCAACTGAGGACATAGATTTTGCAGAGCTCATAGAAACTCTAGTAACATTTGCTGAGAAGTCTAGAAGAGAAGGATTATTATCATTAGAAAACGACGTCCAAGATATAAAAGAACCTTTCCTAAGAAAGGCAATTCAACTTATAGTTGATGGTACTGATCCCGAAATGGTAAAACATATCATGATAACAGAAATGGAACAAATGGAACTTAGGCACCTTTTCAATAAGAAATTTTTTGATGAATGGGGATATTATGGTCCTGCATTAGGTATGGCAGGAGCACTGGTAGGTCTAATAGCAGCATTAAGTCACGCAGAAGACAAATCAGCAGTCACGCATGGAGTTGCTATAGCATTCATTGCTACACTTTACGCAGTTTTCATATCAAATGCTATAGTACTACCTATGGCTACTAGATTAGATCTCAAAAACCAAAAAGACATACTTGTAAAAACAATAATGTTAGAAGGAGTGCTGTCAATTCAAGCAGGAGATAACCCAACATTAACAAGAGAAAAACTAACAGCTTTCCTACCACCAAAAATGAGGGAACAAATCCTCGCTAAAAAAGAAGGAGCATAATTATGGCAAAAAAGAAGGAATTAGGCCATAAAAGAGAAATGCCTCTTTGGATATTTACTTTTGCGGATATGAATAATCTACTTTTAGCTCTATTTGTAGTACTAATGTCAGAAGCAACCATAGAAGGATTAGAAGCCAGGATGATCCTTTCCTCGTTTTCAGGAAACATAGGTTTTTTGACAGGAGGGAAGAGTTTATCTCAAGGACAATTTGCAGAGCTAGGCTCATCCATAGAATCCTTGCCATCAAGAGAAACAGGTATTGCTATGTCAAGAGTCCAACAAGAAGCAAGGGAACTTTTTAAACCAGAAATAAAAAGTAAAAAAGTGAAGGTTACAATAACTGAAGAAGGAATAAAAATAAGTCTAGCTGACGACTTTTTCTTTGAGAGTGGAAGTGCTGATATAAGAGAAGAATTAATGCCAACTATCAAAAAAGTTGCAGATTTAATTTCTAGTTTAAAAGATGTGAAAGTTGATGTTATAGGTCACACAGATAAATCACCCGTTATAAATCCGATAATCAAAGAAAAATTCCCCTCAAACTGGGAACTTTCAACAGCAAGAGCATCCTCGGTTGTTAGAGCACTTATTGACTTTGGAGCAAATCCTGAAATCATGACAGCAAGCGGTAGAGCAGAATTTGAACCTGTAGAATCCAATGATACACCTGAAGGAAGAGCATTCAACAGAAGAACAGATATTTACATAAAACTCATTAAAAAATCTACTTTACCTACATATAGGTAAACTATTTACTTACTACCAAGAAGGCTGAGCTATTGAGTTTTTTTGCTTTTTCTAGAATCTTCATAGCATCTTCGTAACT
>JAOAHF010000006.1 GCA_026415355.1 Brevinematales bacterium | reverse complement strand
GTCAGATGTGTATAAGAGACAGTCACTGTACCGTCTATCCTGTCTCTTTGAGGATAGTATGAGTAGGTCTATCATCTGATGGAAGTCAATCCTTTCGAGTATATTCTCTTCTGATCTTCTATTATCTTCCCCGGGTCTTTAATGTTAATAAGTCGCCACACTCCTATGTTCTCTAGATACCTGTTAAGGTATTCCACAATTTTCTCCTCCTCTTGTAAAAGAGGAGAGAAAGAAAACAGAGAAGCAAGAGATGTAATATACTAAAAATATCCATTCCCATAACCTTAAACTATCTTACGAAGCATCTCTCAAAAAATTTCAGACTTTATTGCTGAGTAGTTGAGAAATAAATGAATTCTTAAAAACTAACAAGAAATCCCACAACCCATACTCCAATAGAGTATGGTATATCTCAGATTATGTATCAACTTGAAAACTTTAGATTTTTACTAAAAAACTAATTTTGAATTTAGAAATTAAAAGAAACGATAATTACTATGATATCTGTATGAACAAAAAGATCTTAATAGCAATAGTACTATTTCTAGTTATTTCACACAATAGTTTTTCTTCCATTGAAAATTCTATATTCAATGTCGGTCTAAATGCATACAACAGAGGAGACTACGAAACGGCAATAAAAAATCTTGAAATAATATTCAATGAATATCCTGAATCACCTTTATTTTCAAAAGCCTGTATGTACTTAGGTTACATATACTACGACACAGGAGATATAGAAACAGCTAAAAGATATCTAACAATAAGTGTAAGATCAAGTCAAAAAGGAAGTGAAGTTTGGAAAGCTTCAATGAGATTACTAGGAGTCATATACTATGACGAAGGTGATGAAATTAGATATGAAAAAATTTTTAACGAGATTAGAAAGTATGAACAAAAACTAGAATTAAACAAACCTGAAGAAAATACAATAAGAAAAAATCCTATAAAAGACAGACAAACCACAATAGAAAAAGCCCCTACAACTACACTAGAAAAACCAACAAAACCTAGATCACCAAAAACTGAACCAACAACAATCACAAATTATACAACTAACATAATTTACATAACTAATATCAGTGAAATAACAAACTATATTACCAACATCATAAGTAGCACAGTAAACATAGATATTATTAGTAGTACAAAAACTAATGGTATCTCAGACGTAAAAAACAAAGTCGATGAAATCCTAAAAAAAGAAGAAGATCTTGAAGAGCTAAATAGGCTCACTGATGTTAAAAACAGATTGCTTAAACTCAACGAAAAAGTCTTATTAATACAAGAAGCCTTACAGAGAAAGATAGAAAATAAGAAAGGAGAGGAATAAAAAATGCGCAAATGCTTTTTACCACTTCTAGTAATTCTTTCCATAGGATTTCAAAGTATCAATGCCGAAATAATAAGTTTTAAAAACAAATACCTCAATTTACTTTTTGACGACGTAAATTATAGGTTTTCACTACAAAGAGAATTAATACCATCAAAAGAGTATTCAAAGGATCTTCTATTTTTCAATATACCTCCAACGTCATTTATCCTTCTAAAGATAGATAATGTATCATACCAACTAAATGAAGGCAAAATACTAAAAAAGCCTAATATATCAAAAGAAGGGATTCTTAACTTCTCTTCAGAAATTGAAAACATTACAGTAGAAACAAAATTTATTTTCGTTAATAACGCAAACTCCGGCTTAGAAGACTCAATAAGGATAGAAGTAACCCTAAGTAACATTCACAATACATCAAAAGTAGTAGGAGCAAGATATTTAATAGATACACTTTTTGGGGAGAATGAGATCAGACCAAAATTTTATCTTGACGGTAAAAACGCCATTGATTACGAACTACTAATCAATAGAAATAATATGATATCGTACATTGTATCTTCCTCAGACATAAACCAAGTCAACAATCTTTACATACACTGGGACGGAGAACCTAGTAGAATCATATTTTCAAACTGGAGAAAACTAAGCATAGCAAATTGGGAAGTAGAACCATCACCACTCCTCGGATACAGGTTTTCTGAAACAAGTTCAGAAGACGCAGCAGTAGCATTATTTTTTGAAGACATACTCTTAAAACCAAACCAATCTATAAAACTAGCAGTAGTATTATCAACATCACAGTATCTACCATCAACTCAACAAACTTTAGCATCAGAAAAAGAACCAAAAAAAGAAACCATCCAAACAAAGCCCGAAGATACTAACGTAAAATTGGTAGTAATAACCAACTACATATTTATTACAAATCAAATTCAAGCAACTCAAACTCAAGAAGTAATATTACCAAAAGAAATATCCACAACAAACATAATAACAAATGTTATAATAAGCACTCAGTTAGCAGAAAAAACTCAAAATATATATCAACCTATACTCCAATATGAAGACAGTGAAATAAAAAAGAAAATATTAGAGATAGAAAAAAAACTAGATAAACTAACACAAGACATGGAGCTTCTATTTACTCAAATCACAAATACAAAAATGCAAGAAGAAATAAAAAATGATAAAAACCTAGAAAAAGATATCAACAACATGAAAGAAATGAGAAATCTAATGATTAGACTTACAAAAACCCTAGATACACTAGAAGAAAGAATCACTATAATAAACAAATACATTGACATAAGAAAGAGATTTGCTAATAAGGGTATAGTTGTATACTCAAGTGAGGAATATAGAAAAGATATAAAATTAATAGATGAAATATCAAAACTTCTTGACGAAATAATGGATGAAATAATATTCAAAAGATAAATAATTAGAAACAAAAAACCTTTCTCTTTCAGAATTTTATTCAAATGTGGTTATCAAAGCTTTTGGATATATTAGGAGCTTTATTATACATATTCTTATTGTTTGTAGGTATAAGGCTAGGTTTCAAAAATAGTTTTGCAGTATCTCTAATAATAACTCTGACAACAATATTCAATACCATAATATTCAGGATTTTTAAAAACTTTATAGTCAAAGAGTACCTAGGATCAATAGACGTAGCAGTAGTAATGTTATCTTCAGTTATTGGAGTCTTCCTAACATGGCCTCTCATAGTGAGAATATACGAAAAATTGAAAGACATAGAAATAGTAATAGTAAGCAAAATGGTAGGATTCTTACTATTCTCAATAAATGGTATCATGTTGATAGGATACTTTGTTATATTCACGGATATACTACCACAATTACACTATATACTAGAAACATCTAATTTTCTGAGAATAATGTCAAACATAGTAAAATTCATCTTAGGCATAGAGATAACTTAAACAACTAAATTGTCACCTAACACAATTCAAATTCGTTTTTCTAAATTAGAGGAGGATGAATATGCAAAACTTTCTTGTACTATTACTACTCTTACTAATATTAGCACCTACACTAACATTCGCTGAAGATAACGTAAGTATAAATTTAGCACCTGTTACTTTGTTTTTTGCGGATGCTGTCGGCATAGGCACAGCATTAAGGGCAGAAGTAGAAATTGGAGTCTCTAAATTTTCTTCTTCGGATTACATATCAATAGCTCCGGAAACTTCATTCGTATTTTCACAATCAGAGACAAGTTCATTTTCAATTTTCTCTATTAAACTAGCAACACTATACAACTTCTTGATATACTCATTCGAGAAAAAAAACAACCTATACATAAAAGCAGGGACAATAACTGGCATCGGAATTCAAAATGCATCAATAACATCAACCGCATTCTCATTCACAAGTATATCGTTAGTATTTGAACCAACCATAGGGATAAACTATAACTTTGTGAATAATATGTGGATAGGGTTAGACATTAGATACACCATATCAAGTGATATCAACAATAAAATTACAACACTAGCATCACCAACAATATTAATTCCATTCAGTGTCAAACTTTGAAATTAGACATCAAAAAAACTTTAAAACCGCCATTTTGAGAAACAAATAACAAAATTTCACTCTCTAACCAATGAGATAAAATAGAAAAACCAATTAGAGAAGTTATACCGTCTACATTATAAATAGGAATATCAAAATTATCACCAAAACCATCTCTCAAAAACGTAGAGTAAAATATGTACGTAAAATTACTATCAAAAGGTAAAAAAACACTAGAACTAAACCTAAAATTACCTATCTTACACCAAAATGATATTTGTAAATTCTCAAAGTCAAAAAATATTTCATCTAAACAAAAAAGAGGTTTTACATAAAAAGCAAAATTTGTTGAACTAATATAAGGATAAACATAGATAAATACTTTTTTCTGACTTTCATCCCTCAAAATCTCAATGTCAAAAAAAGAAAAATCAAAAACTCTAGTCATCACAAAAATACTAAACTCGTTAGTAACATAAGCAAGATTATCAAAAACTAATTTATTAACATATGAAAACTTAAAATCATCATCTCTGTAAATAGAAGAAAAAATAATACCTTTCCTAACATAATCAATAGAAAAAAATGAAGATGTAAAAGGAGAATAATACCTATCTTCTAGGATTCTACCTTCTAGTGAAAACTCAAATTTCCTGTAATACCATTCAAGTAACCAAGAGAAAGCATAACTTACACCATTTTTGAATAAAATCGCAAACTCAAAATCATAAACTATTCCTTCTAAACTTTGGTTTTTATGATTAATAGACACAAAACTACTATCTACATAATTAGCAAATAACAAATCAATACCTTGAACCCTTAGAAAACCACCAAATAAACTATCTTCAAAATCATCAGAAAACAAAGCAAATACCTTAGTATTCAAAAGACCAAAAGAACTCCCTTTTCTTATGTCTTGAATACCATCAAAATTTCTATCAGATTTATCGTAATTAAAGCTAAGGACATCGTTCGAATAAAACCTATTATGATATAGGTACCTTGTTAAAAAACCATATCTATTATCACCTACTACAATTCCTCTACCAAAAACACTCCAAATGTCACCTATCTTAACATCTAAACCAGAATCACTAAAATGAAATGAAAACATAAAATTAGTCTTATTATTCAAAAGAGAAGAAAACGTATAAGGAGCAGAAAAAGATCTGAAATAAAAAAAATCAAACTTGTTATCAAACCTAAAAGATATAAAGTTTGAGACAACCCCCTCGGAAACACCAGTTACCACCAACAAAAGGCACAAAACCAGTATGATAATTCTCATTACAATCCGATCCAGTTATCCGTATCTGAAAACGATACTGCACTACTATTATCCTCTGCTACAACAACGTACTTGTAAGAAAAAATATCTTCTCCTGAAGAAAATACCTTATCACCTGTCATGTCAATTTTAACAACAACAATGTAAACACCTCTATTATAATTTCTATACGAAGTCCAAGAAGAATAACCTCTATCTAAATTACCAGTAGCAGATTCTAGAAGAACATTCTTGTTGTCTTGTATTGAAAAAACAAAAGTATTAGTATTCTCTAGAGTCAAACCAGAATTGCTATATACACTAATTTCATAGTAATTGTTACCAGCACCTTTAGCTATCTGAACAGATATCCTATTAGCCGTTATATTTATACAAGATACAAAAACAATGGAAACTAAATACAAAACAATAAAAACTTTAAGAAACCTCATGTTAATATTATAACAAAAAATATCAGCAAACTCAAAAAATTAACTAATCTAAAACTTAATCAAAAAACCAAACTATAACTAGCTTCATTAAAAGCTAGTATGGGAGCAACTTTATACAATAATTTTTGAAATCAAGGTAGTAGTTAGTTATAATAATACAACTTCTGGAGGTTACGATGAAAATAGTCTTAGCATACTCTGGTGGACTTGACACATCGGTAATACTAAAATATCTAAAGGATAGGTATAACGCAGAGATAATAGCATTTATCGCAAACTTAGGACAAGAAGACAATTTTGAAAAGATAAAAGATAAAGCACTTAAGACAGGCGCAAGCAAAGTATACATTGAGGATTTGAGAGAAGAATTTGTAAAAGAGGTAATCTGGAAGGTCCTAAAGGCCGAAGCGAAATACGAAAACTATCTGCTTGGAACATCAATGGCAAGACCTATCATAGCGAGAAAACAAGTTGAAATAGCAAGATTTGAAAATGCTGATGCAGTAGCACACGGAGCAACAGGAAAAGGTAATGATCAAGTTAGATTTGAACTAACATACAAAGCACTAGCACCAGATCTGAAAATAATATCACCCTGGAAAGATGAAGACTTTCTCTCAAAATTCAAAGGCAGGAATGATATGATAAAATACGCGGAAGAAAATAATATACCAGTTGAAGCAACAACTAAAAAACCTTATAGCACTGATCCAAACTTAGCACACATAAGCTACGAAGGTGGAATATTAGAAGATCCTACAAAACCATATGATGAAGAAATGTTCAAAATGACAATATCACCAGAAAAAGCATCAGATACTCCAGAAGAAGTAGAGATAACATTCCACGCAGGAATACCTATAACAGTAAACAACAAAAATCTAGAACCACATATACTACTATCAGAACTAAACAAAATAGGTGGTAGAAACGGAATAGGTAGAGTTGATATAGTAGAAAACAGACTAGTAGGTATAAAATCAAGAGGAGTATATGAAACTCCTGGATTAACAATACTATACTCAGCACATAATCTTTTATCACAACTAGTATGGGACAGAGATATAACGTCATTAAAGGAAATGCTATCAATAAAATACGCAGAATTGGTGTATTATGGGAAATGGTTCCACCCTTTGAGATATGCTATTGATGAATTTTTTGACTACATAAACAGATACGTATCAGGTAAAGTCAAGCTAAAACTATACAAAGGTAATATCATACCACTTTCTAGAGAAAGTCAATACTCCATATACGATCCAGATTTATCATCATTCGAAGGTGTAGAACTCTATGATCACAAAGATGCAAAAGGATTCATAAATCTATATGGATTACCAACAAAGATAATGGGAATGAAAAGAATGGTATAACTCACTCATTACAACAAATACAATCGCTATCTAAAAATTCTAAAATTTTTCTGCTTTAACAAAGTAGAATTTAGACTTAAGTACCTTATTAAGAAATCAAGCACTACATACCAACTCACAATAAATAGAACAGTACACTAAAAACCAATAAAGTAATACCTGTTATCACATCCTCATTATGCTCAAGTTTATTCAATTTAAATCTTTGAATTGCCTTTTCACCCAAACCCACTAGAACATATGTTAGAATAACTGTTATAGTCCAATACGTAAGTGATAGTAGTAATATACCACTAATACCTAAAGTACTAGCTTGTAAGTAATAAACTTCAATCTCAATACATGGAGAAAAGAATAAAGCAAAAGATAACCCTAAAACAGCACCCCATCTACTCAGATTCACAGTTGCCAAATTATCACAATGGATATTATAAATATCCACCGAATGATCATGATGATGATAATCATGAATACTTTTATCATCAGACGTATGTATATGAGAGTTATAAAAATTGAACTTGTGTTTCCTTTCTAATATCCTTTGAACTATAATTATACTCAAAATAGCCAAAAAAATAAAAATACTAAGAATTATAACTTCCATTCCTATTCCGCTCTTAACTAAAAGCAATATCAAAACTATAACATAAGCAAAAATCATCCCTACCAATACGTAGAATGTAATCTTGTGAGAATGAAGAAGATGAAAATTCTTTTCTTCATGATGATGATGTTTTGAGAAGTCAAATACGTGCAAAGATATAAATACAATACCCATTAAAATGAAAATACCAGTAGGTACAATTTTTGATAATCCTTCAAATCTCTTGAATACCTCAATTCCTAATATACCTATGAGTGACCCTATTATTATCGTGCTTAATGAATGAGCAGTTGCAATTATAAATATAGCAAGCCTAGTAAAGTTACTACCCCATTTTTGATACTTTGATATAGTTATTATTGGAACCCAATGATTTGGTATGAGTGTATGTACTACGCTTAGAAAAACCCCTCCCAAAAACAACAAGGTATATTCCATTCTATCCTCCTAAAACCCTCCAACCTATATCTTTTCTATAAAACATACCATCGAAGTATATATCCTTTATCCTATTATAGGCTACATTAAGAGCATCCTTTAGAGTATTACTCAAACCTACAACATTTAAAACCCTACCACCATTTGTTACGAGTTTTTCACCATCATAAGCAGTACCAGCGTGAAAAACTAGTGAATTTTCTTTCTCTGAAAGATCACCAGTAATTCTCTTACCTCTTTCATAACCGTTGGGATAACCTCTAGAAGCAAGAACAACTACTCCCGCAAATTTTTCATAAATCTCAATATTTACTTTCCTTAGTAATCCTTCAGATACTGATTGCAGAATATCAAACAGATCAGTTTTTATTAAAGGTATGATAGCCTGAGCTTCAGGATCTCCAAACCTTGCGTTAAACTCAAGAACATATGGATTTTCATTTTTGTCTATCATAAGACCACAGTACAAAACTCCCCTATACACCACACCTTCATTAGCAAGCCCCTCAATAGTAGGATAAACTATCCTCTTTAGTATAGTATTTAATAGATCTTTCGAAACCATTGGTACAGGCGAATACGCACCCATACCACCAGTATTAGGACCTTTATCTCCATCATAAACTCTTTTGTGATCTTGAGCAGTAGAAAGAAACCTTATATCTTCACCATCAGTCACAACAAATACACTAAGCTCATACCCATCAAGACGTTTTTCTATAACAACTTTATCACCAGAATTACCAAATTTACGTTTCAAAAACACATCTTCCAAAAATAATATTCCTTCATCAAAGCTAGAAGGAACAACAACTCCTTTACCTCCAGCAAGACCATTAACCTTTATAACCCAATCAGGATGGGTTTCAAAAAATCTCTTGGCACTTTCAAAATCATCAAATACCTCAAAATCAGCAGTTGGAACATTATTCTTTTTCATAATCAGCTTAGCAAAAACCTTACTACCCTCTATCATACTAGCCTTAGAATTAGGGCCAAAAACTTTAATACCCTCTCTATCCAAGAAATCAACTATTCCATCAACAAGTGGTGCTTCAGGACCAACAACAACTAAAGATATTCCATTCGATTTAACAAAATCTAAAAGCTCCGAAAAAGGTGGTTTCAAGGGTAAAGAAACGTTTTCAGAAATTTTAGAAGTTCCACCATTTCCTGGTATAGAAAATATCTTATCAACATTCGAAGACTTGCTCAACTTCCATACTATAGCATGTTCTCTTCCACCACTACCAATAACGCAAACTCTCATATTATATCTCCTAAATAGGATACTAAAAATTAAAAATTTTAAAACCTCATTTTCAAATACAAATTATGTTGAAAAAAGTTGCTACATTTATATAAATTACTTATGTACTCTAGGAGGTACTTATGAAAAAAGTTTTGTTAGTCTTTGGAATAATGTTTACAATAGGATACTTTTCTTTTGGGTTTTATTTGAACTTATCACCATCCCAAAGGAAAGATCTTGCTAACGATTGGCTTGAAGCAGGAAAAGCGTTCGAAATGGCAGGTAAAACTGAAAAAGCAATAATAAGTTACAAACATACATTTAACTTATACCCATTTGAAAACGCTGGAAAAGAAGCTCAAAAAATACTTAAAGAAAAGTACAACATAAACCTATCCTTTACAAAACAATCTTTTGAAAAACATAACCTAGAACTTGCAAAAAAATATGAAACATCAAATTACAAATACTCTGTGAATGCATATCTTATGGCTTATGATGTAAGTGGTAAACCCGATTATCTATACAGTGCTTCAGTTGTACTGTACAAAAACAATCAAAAGGCAAGGGCAAAAGAACTCGCCCAAAAAGCAATATCAGAAGGATTTGACAAAAACAAAGTAAATCCTGAAATACTAAAATAGAAAGCTAATTTATGAATGAACCTCATGAAAATACCCAAAATGCAATAACTAAAGAACAAGAACATTACATAAGGAAAGTATCCTTAAAAACACTTGTAAATTTCTTTTCTGCTGAAATAATAGGATTCGGTTTTGGAGTACCGGTAGCAGTTGTAATAGCAATATCTTACGGGAACGTAGCAGATATATTCATGGATGTTTATTTCACACCAGTGCTTTTCACAACGATATTTGTTGTATTGTTTGTAGCATTCCCTACCAATGTCTTTCTAACCAGAAAGCTTATAAAAGTGATATTAAAACCTACAATAGATAACTTGAAAGAGTTTTCATATTCAACTCCTAGGATACCTTTATATGCGGCTATAAATCTTTTCTTTAGGATAACAATAGGCGGACTAATAGCAGACATATGGGGTCTCATGACACATACCGATGTATCAGTACAAACTTTCATAGCACTCTTTGTCTCTCCAACATTTGGAGCCTGGACAGCAAGTTTAATATATTTCTTCGTCTTACAAAACATATTAGGACACTATAATATACAAATAGGAGATTTCATAAAAATCGAAAGAAAAAGCGAAATAGTAAAATACAGAAGACTATCTATGAAATCTATCTATCCATTACTAATCACAATTACCTTCCTTATGAGTTCCCTACTAATCTCGTCAGACAAATTATTAGGTGCAGGAATCCTAGGCCAAATATTAATAATTGCAGCAAATATAGTAGTACTATCTATTCTGTTCTTAGTATCTCATATCACAATGAAGAAAGTATTAAACAGTATTAACAATATGTTATTAAACTGGAAGGAAAAAAGAGAAAAAATGACAGTCTTCAGCATGTATGACATAGAGGATGTAATAAGAGATGTAAACCAACTAAGTGACATATCATCAGCAGTTGATAAAATACTAGAGAAAACGCTAGAAGATATAGAAAACATACCAGATAGAATTATATCTTCATCAAAAACAGCTATTTTCTCATTAGAAAATTTCAAGAATAAAATACTTAACAAAAACATACCAATTCTTAACCTATCAAATACTAGAAAAAACATCTACAAGTACGCTTCTCTTTCATCAGAGCTTAACTCTAAACTCACTGAAATACAATTCAAAACGGAACATATCAAAAAAACTTTCTCAAAAAACTTATCTAGCAATTTAAAAGAAATATCAGAGAATATCAAAAACATAAAAGATAGTCTGAAAACACTCTATGATAATATGTCTTCAATGTCAAGATTCCTATCAAAAATAGAAGAAAGCACATCATACATGATAAAAACCTCAAACACCGTAATAACTTCAAGCTTAAACAAAATTGAAAGATTAGCAAAAGAAATTGAGATGATATTTATAAACTTTCAACTTGAAATGGCAAAAGTAGGATATCCTGGTGAGTTTAAGTTTATATCTATACAGTTTAGTAAAATACTTAACAGGATGATGGAAATATCAAAAATAGTAAATTATAATCTTTCCGAGTTTGAGAACAACATAGCTAACCTAAGTAACGAAATAAAAAAGGCCTTCATTTCTTACGACTCTGAAGTTTTGAAAATGTCAGATATAGTACAAAAAATTGAAACAATATTAGATGATATAAACAAAACAAAATCCAAAATAAATCAAATCCATAATCTAGCAGATCAAATTAACCTTGTAGATAAATTTCAATCCCAAAAACTTGTAGACCAACTCAACGAAACAAGTTTATTACTATCCAAAATATCAACAGATGACAAAACAATAGAAAATGAAACAAAACTCTTCGTAAGTAAAATACAAGAAGCCCAAAAAGAAATAACATCTATCATTGAAACAATCATAACTACTAAAAAACTCATATCATCTTCAGATCACTATGTCAAATAACTCTGCTACAGCTCTAATCATCGCATTAATGCTAGTATTCCTACTGTCAATAATTTCAGTATCACTACTAAACTTCATATCTTTCTTTTATTTAGATGCATACAAACTTTATGAACATGAAAAATTAAAATTAGTCTCAGAAAAAGAAGTTTTCGAAACTATAAACCAAATCAAAACAGGTGAATTTAGAACCAACATTGACACAAGAACAAATACAGATAACTTCATATACAAAGTAAAAAAAATATTTTACAAGACAAACAACATATATGATGTAATAGTATCTCTAGAAACAGACAGAGCAAAGATATCAAGAAAAATCAACTTTTATGCAATACTACCAACCGATTTTGCTTACATACTAACTGATAATATGACTCTGAGAACAAACACAAGATGTGTATTCTGGGGCTACTGTTTCATAAAAAGCATAGGCAAACAACCCTCAGAAGTACTTTTTGCATACACTTATCCTCCATTATTTTCAAATAGTACAAACATCTCAGTAAACTCATATATATCATCTGCAGAAATTTCGCCAGAAACACCTTCTTTAAGACTTAACATCAAATATCAAACCAGAGTAGTAAATCAAGTAGATATAAACATTCAAATTGATAATATCATAAAGATAGCAGAAAGTTTAGCTGATAAAGATTGGATTGTAAGAAAATACGAAGGAGAAGTTGAAGAAATAGTAAATCCTTTAATATCAGAAAAAGAATTCTTAGGTAACCTATACTATAGTTCACCCAAAATCAAACTATCAAAAGAAATTGACAATATTTATTTTTCAGAAACAAAGCCCAAGAGCATAAACCTTTTCGAAAATGCAGATACTTTTGGATCGAGAGGAGAGATAACAAAAAAATTTTTAAACATAGAAAATGGTTATTTATCATTCAACACTCAACCAGTAGATGTACCAATATCACCAGACTCTTTCTCCAAACCTTTCAGAATAAAACTAAACTCAAGTACAATGAGAATAGTAAGTAAACATAGACCTATATTGGGTATATACTTTGATAAAACAAACCAAAATCTATTAGGTAATGAAATTTCAATTGAAGGAGATGAAATAGTTATCAACTCTTCTGACATAAAGAATAAATATTACAGTACTATAGGTAGAGGAGATGGTAAGAAAAGTAGATTTAGAATACCTTCAAACATAACCCCTCAAAAAGTTTTTGTTGGCGATACTGAATTAAAAGGATTCTTTGTTGAGAATTTCGAAATAATACTACCAGTAGCACCTGAAAAAGACAAAGAAATAGTAGTACTACATAAAATACCTAAAATTTACATAAAGAAAGGATTACCCAAAAATGGTACCTATTTATTCACCGACAAAGCAGAAAAAGCAGTACTAATAGACTTTGATAGAATACAAAATCTTCCCAAAAACGGCATTATATTCTCATACTTACCAATTGTTGTTAAGGGTAGCCCTAACGAACCTGTAATAGTTATATCAAAAGAAAATATCTACATTGACAACATAAACAATATACCAAATCCTAAAACCCTCGTCATAATATCATCAAAGGGAATTTTTTTAAAAGAATATGTAGAAATCTTAAGAAATGTAATAATAGTTTCAAAATTAGATGGCATATACAAAGTAGGTACCCCAAGAGTTGATGATGTGTCAAACGAGAGAAGTAAATGGATTTTTGGAACAACAATACTGACAGGAGAACTTAAAAATTCAAAAACTGAAGGAAGTTATATTACTTCATACGAAGATCCTATAAATAACTCAACATTCTCAATCTCAAGTAGAGTAATGGAAGATTATATATCTTCTACTACCTTTGGTGAAACTATAAGAAAACTACTACCTCCAATAGTAGTACTAAGAAAGATAAAGTAGATAAACCTAAAATAGAGTCCAAATAGTATATCATAGAAACAATAAAAAAATTGAAAACTAGAATAATTGGTATTAAATTATTTATTAGGTGAAATTTAAAACTATAGATACACCCCCAGTCCAGTCCCCAGCTATCCCCCTGGGGACTATTTTTCATCTAGGCTCCTTTATGATTATCCCTAACAAGTTTATATACATAGGCAATAATTTCAGCTATTGCCTGGTATAGTTCTGGTGGAATTTCAGATCTTATCTTTATAGACATAAGAGGTTCAACAACCTCAGACTTAATAATTGGTATATTGTGCTCTTGTGCAATCTCTATTATCTTATCAGCAAGTATACCTACTCCTTTTGATATAACTTGCGGAGCAGACATCTCAGAAGGTTCATATTTCAAGGCAACTGCTTTCTTCATTAACTTCCTCCAAAAATTTCTATATCTATATTCATCGGTTTAAATCCTATACTCTCAAGTTTTGATTTAAGTACATCAACATCCTCTATATGTATCCTCTTATCAGTAAAAAGGTTGATAACAACATTATACCTATTCAACATTCTTTCAAAAACGACTAAAACATCAACATTATCTATTGTAGTAGACAAAATAAATTTTCTTACTATATCCTCTTCAAGCTCAAAATATGAAAACCATCTTCTATTCTCGCTATCGGTAAAAATGTATATCTTAGAATAATCAGAAATAAAACAACTTACAAACAAACTAAATTCGGTATCATCAAATTTTTTACCTAATTCTTCGTACAAAACCTCTGCAAGAATAAGTTGCTTCCTAGTCGATTTAATACTATCATTACCTTTTAAGATTATTGAAGAGATTAAAAACGGTAAGTTAAATTCATTAAAGAGTTCATATATTTCAGATGTAATAGGAATGTTAAAAGTCATAAGAATTTTAGTAAGTAAGTAGTTTTTTGGAGATTTAGGTACATTAACTTGCTCAAGGATCCTTCCAAGATCTTTGGAAATAATATCATCAACTACCTTAATTACAATTTTATCCTTTTCTTTAGTTATCTTACCTAAAAACAAATCCGAAGGAACTCTACCTTCAACTTTGGCCTTGAACTTTTCACCATTAACATTTACTATAACAAAATCTCCTATTACGTTCAAAATTTTGACCAACTTGGTATCCATAATACTATTTTAAACCTACAAATCAATTACTCAAAAATACATAAAATAATTCTTCCACTCCAAAGCTATAGCTTGAAATGTTAAGTATAGTTCATACATATTTATACTAGAAGGGGTGTTTTTATGGATTTGTTTATACCCGAAAAAGTTGTCGAAGGAGCAAAAGAAATAAAAGGGCCTCTTATGGTTTTAGAAAACGTACCAGATGTAGGTTATGACGAAGTAGCAGAGATAGAACTCGAAACAGGTGAAATCAGACATGCCAAAGTACTAAAATCTGGTGAAAGAGCAATCACATTACAGGTTTTCGAAGGTACTTTTGGAATAAACAAAGAGAAAGTAAAAGTAAGGTTTAAAGCAACGCCTTTGAGAATTGGTGTCTCTAAAAGAATGTTAGGCAGAATATATAATGGAGCAGGAGTACCAATAGATGGATTTGTAGAAACTGACTATGAAGATATAAGAGATGTAAATGGGCTTCCAATAAATCCATTCATGAGAAGATACCCAAGAGATTTTGCAGAAACAGGTATATCCTCAATAGATTTAATGAACTCGTTAGTAAGAGGTCAAAAATTACCAATTTTCTCAGCAGCAGGACTACCTCACAACGAGTTAGCAGCACAAATAGCATCCCAGGTTAAGATAAAAGGAGCTACTAAAGAAAATTTCGGTGTAGTCTTTGCAGCTATGGGAGTAAAGTACGATGATGCTTACTTCTTCAAAAAAGTCTTCGAAGAAACAGGGGCAATCAACAACACTATTCTGTTTCTAAATCTAGCTAATGATCCACCAATAGAAAGATTAATAACCCCCAGAGTTGCACTAACAGTTGCAGAATTTTTGGCATTCGAAAAAAATATGCACATAGTAGTCATATTAACAGATATAACAAATTACGCAGAAGCGTTAAGAGAAGTAGCAACAGCATTAGGAGAAATACCAGCAAGAAAAGGTTTTCCTGGATACATGTACAGTGATCTAGCAACAATATATGAAAGGGCAGGTAGAGTAAAAGGAGCTGAAGGATCTATAACTCAAATTCCTATACTGTCAATGCCAAATGATGATATAACACACCCAATCCCAGACTTAACTGGTTACATAACAGAAGGACAAATAGTGCTATCAAGAGAATTACATAATAAAGGAATATATCCACCTGTTGATGTTTTACCATCGCTATCAAGACTTATGAAAGAAGGTATAGGTGAAGAAAAAACAAGAGATGATCATGCAAGTGTATCAAACCAATTATATGCACTATATGCTAGAGTTAAAGAAGTAAGAAACATAGCATCAATTGTAGGTGAAGAAGAGTTGGGACCTAGAGAAAAATTAATACTCAAATTTGGAAACTTGTTTGAACAGAAGTTAATAGGACAAAAATTCACCGAAAGAAGAACCATAGAAGAGAGTCTTGAAATCGGATGGAATTTATTATCAATGTTTCCACCTGATGAACTAACAAGTATTACAAGAGCAACAATATCAAAATACTACAAAGAAAACATTAGAGAAAAAACTAAAAAAGAGTTTGAGTTCTAAAGATTTCAAACAAAACCTAAAATCAACTAAAAGATAAAATAACTCAAAAATCCCAGGTAAACCAACTTAATGTGTAATCCCTTTGCTTATAATGAATAAGCTAAAAACCAAATAAAATTTCCATGAAATATAGACACACACGAAAAAACTCAGTCAACTCATCAACGTTACTCTGGTATAATTTGTATTTGATTGTAATAAAAGCAATAAATTAATTAAAATAATAGAGCCTATGATAGAGGAGAATGGGGAGGAACAAAAACGGGGCTTTCGTATAGAAAGTTTAGGGACTATATTGGGGTACGGATGTAGGATTCTCTAGATACAACTTAGTATCTAAGAGAATAAACAGAAGTACTACCTGCGTCCCTATGGTTTTAGGTATGGGCCTATACCATGTCCTCTACCGACCTCTATCGTGGGTAACTTTTAATTTTACGGAGGAGTAAATATGCCACCAAAACAAGAAGGTATAATAAACAGCATCATAGGTGAAGGCTCTGTATTTCAAGGTAGATTTTTTGTGAATGGATCCGTTCAAATTGACGGTAAGTTTGAAGGAGAAATATCAACTAATGAGCAGATTCTTATAGGCGAAACAGGAAAAGTTAAAACAGATGTTCTTAGAGCAAAAAGCGTAATAGTATCAGGTATTGTTATAGGTGGAATTGAAGCCCAAGAATCAGTAAAATTAACAGAAACAGGTAGAGTCTTAGGGAATATAATAACTCCTCAACTTGAAGTTAAACCTGGAGTAATACTAAAAGGTGAAGTTATAATAACAGCAGGACAAAAGAAAGATGTTGACAAAATAATAGAGGATGCATACAATACAGGACCATCTATACCACAGACAAAAGAGACAGATAAAAAGTTTGAACTTTAATGTGGACCCGATGGGACTTGAACCCACGACCCCTACAATGCCATTGTAGTGCTCTCCCAGCTGAGCTACGGGCCCTTAACTATTATAGTATTATATAACCAAAACGGAAATTAATTCAACTTAAGGATCCAAAGCTTAATATAATTTCAGTAGTACCTTATCATTAATACTCCTAAATTTCGAATAGCCTACTAAAATCTTTACTGAAACTTATAACCAACACCTCGTATGACAATTATTCTATCACTATATCTACCAAGTTTTTTCTTTATCTTACTTATATGAACATCTATAGTTCTAGATTCATCCGAAATATCTTCATCATTACTCCAAATTGAGGATAGTATCTTATCCTTACTTAAAACTATTCCTCTGTTTTTTACTAAAAACTCCAGAATGCTAAATTCTTTCCTTGTAAACTTTACAGGCACACCATCAACAAAAATTTCAAAACTATCAAAATTGATCACAAGACCATCCATTTCAAATCTTGATTGCCTCTGTATACCTTTGTTTTCATATCTCCTAATTACACTTTTTATTCTCGCTATAAGTTCTCTTATACTAAAAGGTTTTGTAACATAATCATCAGCACCAAGTTCAAAAAGTAATACCTTATCTATCTCACTTGACTTTGCCGTTATAACAATAACAGGTATATTCGAATATTCATCAGTTCTCTTTAGCCACTTTATAACCTCAGTTCCATCACCATCTTGAAGCATAAGATCAAGAAGTATTATATCAGGTTTTTCTACTTTTATCTTCTCTACTCCAAATTTAACGCTCATCGCAACAGAAACATCAAAACCTTCTTTCTCAAAGGCCATTTTTGATAAGTTAACTATGTCTATATCATCCTCTATGAGGAGTATCAGTTTTTTCATATTATAATTTTCAAAACTAAAGCTTAGAATAAGCAAATTAATAAGATCTCAAAACCACCTCAACAAGGAATATCTCTATTTATACCTAAAAAGTATCATTACAAATAAAATAACTAATGTAAAGATAGTATCATATTAGTATATCCTCTAAAATTAAACTCCAGCTCTTTAGAATTCACATAAATCTTTCCTTTTCCTAATAGGTCAAAGAGAGTTTTGTTAGAAATCCTTACATATGTATCCTCATCAAAGAAAACTGTAACATTAGTCTCAGTATCATATGGATAGACTAAAACTACAATCACGTTTTTTTCATCAAACCTTAGATAAGAAACAAGTCTATTCGATACAGAATTATTTAATATTCTTATATCTCCATATACCAATGTCTTCTTCGAATTTCTTATTGAAGAGACTTTAACAAAGTGACTGAAAACAGAATTAGGATCATCCTTTTGGGTTTTTAGATTTATTATAGGATCTGGATTTGGTTGAATCCAAGGCTTTGAAACCGTAAATCCAACATTTCCACTATTCTCCCAAACCATAGGATCACGATATGCCATATCTCCTCTTTGGTAAGGTGAGTTTACCATACCTATCTCATCACCATAGTATACAAATGGATTTCCTGGTAAGGTAAAAAGAATAGTATAAAACATTTTAAGTCTTTCAAAGTTATCAGGTCTTCTAAAAAGAATACTGTGAACTCTTGTCATATCATGGTTTGAGGAAAACGGATAGAAAAACTTCCAATTCTGAATACTTTTAGTAAGCACAAGCATCTTGTTTATATACTCATAAAACCTACCTACTCTTGGGCCAAAACCAACTGTCGAAGAAATAACCTCTCTTAGCTCAAAATCAAAACAACCATCTATTGAATCCTTATATCTATATACAGTTTCATTAGCGGTCCAAACCTCACCTACATTAAAGGAATATGGATTAACTTTTTTACAAAAATTATTGAACTCCCTAACAAATTCTATTGTTTCCTGAGTATCTGCTTGACCTTCAGCAGGACCTGTTTCAATAAGGTACCTTATAGCATCTAAGCGAAACCCTCCTACTCCTAAACCAAGCCAGTATCGTGCTATTTTGTATATTTCATTCACCACATCTGGGTTTCTTAAATTAAGGTCCGGCATACCACTCCAAAAAGCACTATAATAATACTCCTTACGAATTCTAGAAAATGACCATACTTCCCAAGGGCTATTCCCTTTTGTCCAAGGCTTAGCCCACCCATATTTACCTTCAACATAAGGTATTCTTGAAACCCACACATACCAACTATCATAAAAAGTATCTTTAAGTTCTGACTTTTTAAACCACTCTATATCAGAAGATGTATGATTTATAACTAGATCAAGTAAAATTTTCATCTCCCTTTTGCGTGCTTCACTTATAAGTAGTTTCATATCATCTAAGGTACCAAACTGTGGATTTACGTCATAATAGTCTACAATATCATAACCGTGATAAGAAGGTGAAGGAAAAGTCGGATTCAACCAAATAGCACCAACTCCTAAAGACTTTATATAGTCAAGCTTTTGAATAATACCTTTCAAATCACCTATACCATCTCCATTGCTATCGTAAAAACTCCTAGGAAATATCTGATAAAAAGATACCTCCCTATACCATTGACCGTAAACCACAAGAGTAAACATAAGCAACCAAAAAACCACTATTAATCTTTTCATAAGTAAAAGTATGAATATACAACCATGCAAAACAAAAATTATAAACAATTACTTATCAAACATATCCTATAACTTAAGCTAAGTTAAAAAAGACTTTACTGTATAGGTACTCTTTAGCACAAAATACTAATAGTAAAACTAGAAGTAGCAACTCTTCCTTACCACAGAAACATTTCAAAAATGCCAAACTTAAACAATATTGATAACACTTCCAATAAATACAACTAGCAAGATCTGTTAATATAAAATCAACCAAAATCTATCCTATATCAAATAAACGCCTATAGGAGATTTTGAATAATTTTTTAAAAATTTATTAGAATAAACTCATGAAATCAGCTTTAAAAAATTTATTCAGATACTTATGTTGGATATTTTCAGGATTACTACTCGCAATGTCATTCCCAAACACTGGTCTACCTATACTAGGATTTGTTGCTTTGATACCAGCAATATACAGAAGTTATGTTGACGGATATATATCAGTGACGTTTGGTTCATTCCTGTTTTCAATTGTGTTTTGGATTTATACCGTAGATTGGTTCTCATCATTCCATCCACTAGCTCCAATTGGTATAATGATACCACTATACTTGTACACAATGATGCCTTTTGTAATATTTTCAGCAATATCAAAAAGTTCAAGTGAAAACATCATATTAGTATTTCCCTTCATATGGACTGCTTTTGAATACCTAAGAGGTAATGGCTTTTGGTCCCTACCTCTTATATATTTAGCTCACACTCAATACCACTTTGCGTTAACAGATAATATTGTTATATCAACAATACTTGGAGCTATACCTTCGATAGCAAAGCTTTTTGGAGTATTTGGTGTAAGCTTCACAGTTGCACTTTTTAATAGTCTAATACTGATACTAGCACTAAAAATAACAAATAAACAGTTACATCTATCAACAATAAACGTAGCTTTAACTGTAATAATTTCGCTACTTATTAGTCTTTTTGTCTTTTATCTAACAGATACAATTACTGTCCCCAACACAACAAACTTATTGATAACCATCGCAAGCTTCTTAATAATCCTTACTACAACCCTACTACTGAAATCTAGTAAAGAAAGAGTAAAAACTCTTCTTACATATTACCCGATTATAATAATGCTTTCAAGTACTTTACTAGGTGGATACATATTTACGGATACAATTTCAAAATATGAAAAATCAAAAAGTTATACTGTAAGTTTTGGTCTTCTGCAACCCAATTTTTCACCTTGGGATAAATTGTTAGCAAGAGATTTTGAAAAACTTAATGAAGTATTGAAACTTTACAAAGAAGCAAGTAAAAACTCTGATATTGTTGTTGGATGTGAAAGTATATTAAGAGATCCTATCAACTACTACTACGCATTTGGCGAGAGCTTTGGAATAAAAGCAATGAACATAAGTAAAGAAGTAGGTAAACCAATAATACTAACATATCCTCATAGAGAGAGCTACTTAACTAACACTATCATAATACGAAACGGTCAACCAATTCAAATAGTCTCAGAGATAACCATATACTACAATAGTGCATTATTCTTTGACAAAGAAGGTAAACCAACTGTTAGATATGATAAGGTACATACAGTACCCTTCGGAGAATGGACACCTTTTTCAGAGTATATACCACCTCTAAGACAAGCTATAAATGCAATTGTTGGTGGAGATATAACTCCTGGCAAAGAATTTATAAAAGTCTCCGTTGAACTCAAACCTAGTATAATAGTTAACCTTGGACCTATAATATGTTTTGAAGATCTATATCCATACATAACTAAGAAACTTGCTAGAATGAAAGTAGATGTCTTTATTAATATGACAAACGATGGATGGGCTAATAGTATTAAAAGTCAATGGCAACACCTCATAGGTGCTATGTTCAGAGCAATAGAAACAGGAATACCTCTAATCAGAGCAACTAACACAGGAAAAACTGCAGTAATACTACCATACGGTAAAATAATATCAACTATCGATGACTTTCAAAATGGTTATATGATAGGCCAAGTAAAAATAACAAAGATTAAAACATTTTTTAGCGTAATAGGTGACTACCTATTTCTAGTAATACTCTTAGTAACAAATCTACTCATATTGGTAGAGAAAATACGAAAAATATACTAATCATTAAGACTCTTTAAGTACTCATAATACAAAACAAAAGAACCAAAATACCAACTTTCCAAGCAACAATATTCAATTTTCAAATCACAAACCAAACATCTATAAGTTTTTCTTTGAAAGAAAGGGGGATATTACCCCCTAGAATTTTATTTCTTTATCAAAATCATTCCAGATATTGGTTTAAGTACCACATCTCCTGAAACAGTTCCAAGAGATTTCAACCCAGCAAATTTATCGTTAGCGAGTATATCCCAATCACCTTCAGGTAATGTAAATGTAGCTGAAGAATCATGATTTGCATTTACTAACACAACTATATCCTTATTACCAGTTGTTTTATCACCAGGTAGTATCCAACCCAATACTGGACTGATTTTTTCTTTAGAGTCTATAAATTTAATCGCTTTAATATCCGCCTTCCTAAAAGGATCAAATTTTTTCCTTATTGCAATAAGTCCTTTGTAATACTCGAGTAGTTCTCTATTAGGTTCAAGTTTGAGTGCTTCATTATAATTTACCCAGTTTGTTTCATCATCTTTCTCGTAACTATCATGGTCAACTGTCAAAGGTTTAGCCTTACCACCAGGCCACATAACCTTATTAGTTCTACCATTAGGTAGGACTACCTCTTTATACCAATTACCCTTTTCATCTCTCTTAAAATCTTTTAACCAAACACTATTCGGATCAACTATTTTTGATCTTGCATACTCTTGTCCTTGATGTATCATTATTGCACCTTGGACTGAGAATAAGAACAAAGCCGCTATTTTATTTTGGGCAAGTTGCTTCGGTGTAAGTTTTACAAATTCTTCTCTACTAACATTAACAACACTATGAGGTTTGTAATCTCCATTTCCAATTCTTATAAAGTCACCTAGAGTTTCGTTATCATGAGATTCTCCATAATTTATATTATGCCCTTTTTCATAAAAATCTCCACCAACATCTCTTAAGAAACCTAGAACAAATTTTTTCATTTCATCATTACTACCTTTACCAAAAACTATACCACTACTCGGTTTCGATGAAGCAGAAGCTCCACCTCTTATGAAATTTCTTATTCTATCATTCCAAGCGCCCATTCCTCTCTTAGAAAAACCTATTAACGTATATCCTCCTCCATCTCTAGGTTCACCTCTACCACCACCCCAAGGTTCAGCAACAAGTATAATGTCCGGATTTATTTTCTTAGTTTCTGCTATTATTTTTTCATGAGTTTTCCAATCTATTATTGTAGCAAGGTCAAACCTGTAACCATCTATCCTATAATCAATCGTCCAATACTTAACGCTATCAACAACCAATCTACTAGCCATAGGTTTAGCTGTATCAAAGTCATTACCACAACCACTTCTTGAATCAAAACCGTGAAAATCATTCATGAAGAAGTAATATTTTTTATCAAGTCTCTTAAGAGGATTATAATCGTATTGTGATACATGATTGTAAACAACATCTAACATAACCGCAATTTTCTCTTTGTGTAGTGCTTTCACGACATCTTTAAACTCATTCACTTGAACCCCACCAAGACCACTATATTTCCCTGGAGTCAAATCACCAGAAGAGTAATAAGATTCAGGAGAGAAAAATGATGTTGTCATGTAACCCCAGTGATTCCTACTATGTGCATTCCATGTATTCACAATTGTTGTTCCCTTTTCTGCACCCGCATGTTCAACTTGTACCCCAAATGGTGGCTCATAAGTACCAGATTCATGTATAGGCAAAAACTCAACAGCATTAACTCCTAGTTCCTTAAGCCAGTTTATGCCTCCTATAGCACCTTTACCTGTGTATATAAAACCTTTATAAGTACCTCTTATAGCCTCTGGAACTCCAGATGATGGATGAGCTGTAAAATCTCTTATATGAGATTCATATATTATTGCATCTTCTGCCTTAAGTCCTACCCAAGTAGTACCTTCCCAATTGTATTTACTTGTATCTATAATTAATCCCATACCTTTTTGTTTGTATGAGTTTTCAACAGCTATTGCCTTAGCATAAGGATCAAATATTACCAAATTAGGATCATAAGCCTCTGTAAAGTGTTTAGGACCATCAACTTTATATCCATAATACTTACCCCAAAGGGTACCCTCAACTTTTACTTCCCATACGCCATTCTCATCTCTCTTCATCTCATATTCTTTCATATTCTTCATCTCAACAGGATCATCAGCTATAACCAAAGTTATCTTTGTTGCCCTAGAAGAAAATACTCTAAACACATTAACTCCACCTTCAACAGTGTGTCCTAAAGGTTTATCAGAATACAATTTGTACATTATCTTCTCATAGTTAATAAATCTCTTGTTCCTAAATGTAGTATCATCACTAGTTGTTATGGCCCATACATCATCTAATGTAATAGGAGAATCAAGTGTAAGCCTTATCTCTTTTTTCTTAATGCGTTTTACACCAGTCACTTTTATAGTTTTATTCGTATCAACATCGGATCTTATAACAAACATTTCGGGTTTAAATTCAAATTCTTCTGGAGGAGTAAATTTCAAAGTTACAGTAACATTTGTCTCATCAGAAGCAGAAGCAATAACAACCTGTGGTTTATACTCTGAAACCTTCCTTTCAACATCTTTATCTCCCTCAGGTGGCACACAACTAAACATAATCAATACACCAGCAGAAATAGTAATAAACAAAATCATCAAACGGTGCATAATATCCCTCCTTTCCGTTTATTTTGAATAAAAACCACTTAACATTCAATAAAACAATCCTGAAGTTTGTCAAGAGTTTGATGTTCTTTGCTGAAGAATATTCTGAATACCTTGGATCCACAACTTATCTAAACTATTCTCAAATTTTTTCCTCAACTCTAGCATACCTAACCCACCTAGAAGGTAGAAGAATATAAAATGTCCAGAATATTTCACTCTAAACTCCAGAATCACCCCTTAACACTTTCACACCTCATCAACCCCATATCTAACACTATTCTCAAAAACCAAATCAACAATTTCACTACCTCCATCAAATCTCCTACCACCACACTCTCCATCCCCAAATATCTCTCCATATCCTTGAAACTCATATCCTCCACCCTACTCCAGCAGTATCCACTACCCCCTCCCCGCACTCCAAATCAGCACCTAGAATTATCGTTTTGTGAATAACCATTCCTTGAAAACCACCATACTAATCCTATACACACCCTTGTATAAAACCCTCTTCTATATCCTCACCCCTCAACATCCAATATCTCATCGTTTAAACTCTTTACATCCTATGCTTTTCCACCCTAACCCCTACAAAATACTCCCTGTCCACCTTAACAAGCTCACCTTCCATAACCTATTCCACCTTCTCAAACACCTCAGAATACCATGCCTACTTACCTCCATAACATCACAAGTGTATCTCCAGAAATGTTAAAATACCGCAAAACACTACTTACTCTCTTCACACCCAGCAACAAAGTGTAGCCCCATATCTCTCTAGTCCAATTATCACTCAAAATACCAGCATACCGCATTCTTCCCAATACTCCTCATCTTAATCTCGCTTACACCTATCACATTTCCAATATCCCCATCAAAACACCTCACCATAGTCCTTTCTGCACCTCCAACACCTACCTTATCCAACAACGTTCTTACAAACTTATACCCCCTTGTCAGCTTGTCTTCTCCCCCTACCCACCACTTACCAAACCCCTAGATATCCTAAAACTCCTAGAAACTCCACTTGAAAAACCCAAACAGTAACTATAATCCCCTCAAATTCTAGATTTATTGATCTAAAGCTTTACAAAAATTATAAAGTAGAAGACAAAAAACTCAATGAACTATCAATCATTTAAAAATTTTAACTCTAAAGTCTCAAAGGTTGCACAAATATTAGGCAATTATCACAATACAGATTAAGTTTTATACAACAAACTAAACAATAATTCTAAAGTAATAATTTTACCGAAAACCTTACTTTAAAATTCAAAACAACTACTTTACCTACAATTGGCACATTTATTGAACAGACTTGTCCCTGGAGGTATATATGAAAGGTAATGTGATATTAAAAGAGCAAGTTGAGGTATATGAGGACCTAAGTAAACTTGCTCAAGAAATAAGCGTTGATGTTGTAAGCGTATATTACTTTGATAAAGCTGACAAATCACTAGTGCTTTTCGCAAGTTATGGACTTGATAGAGAATCTTGGGGATCAAGAATCCCTATAGACAGAGGATTAGTAGGTAAATGCGCAAGAGATAAGAAACCATTGTCAGTTAAAAACCCTATCAAACACCCTGATTTCTATTACCTACCAGGATCAGGTGAAGAAAAATACCAAACATTCATATCCTTTCCGATAGTAGAAAAAGGAGAACTCTTAGGAGTTATGGTAATACAGACTGTAGAAATGAGAAATTTTAGTTTTGATGAGATCATGAAAATGTATGATACAGCTTATAAACACATACCATATATATATGGTAAAATTCATGAAATATAGTCTACTTTATAACTACCATCTTCAAAGTAGTACTAACCCTACTACCTAAAACCTTAACCAGATACACTCCTTTTCTAAAACGGTTATCAACTTCAAGGTGTATCTGGTTAAGTCCTGATTTTACCAAAAAAGTTCCCAAATCTTTTATTAAATTACCATCCAAATCATGTACTGATACACTAACAAGATCATTTCCTTCCTTAAGTCTTAGGTTAATAGTAGTGTATTTTTGATTGTTATCAACTCTTATCACATTACCTGAAAACCACACTAGTGTTTCTGGTTGCTTTAGAGATCCAACTATCGACTTTACATTTACTTTCCCCCATCCCCAACTTTCATCCCAAAGTTTGCCGTTAGTATCATAAACACTGACGTCAGAATAAGTTTTTAGATAATCTATTATCTCTCGAGCTGTAAACCTCGGATTGATACTTAGAAGAAGTGCTACAACACCAGAAATAACTGGAGCAGCCATACTAGTTCCCATTGATGCACAATATTTATTATATGTAGAATCTACATAGTTTTTTTCCGAAGACTGTGAAGATAAAGGTGCAAATATTACAGCACCTGGTGCAGATATATCCGGCTTATTCCTATTATCTCTAGTAGGACCTTTAGAAGAAAAAAATGCTATATTATCATTTGTAAGATAGTTAATTGATATATAACCCTTATCAGTACTAAAAGAATTTTTAGTAGTATATGCACTAACCATTATAACATCATCCATAGCGAACAGAGAATTCAAAGTAAAATAATCATCCCCATTCTGGAAATACGCTTCTATTCCATCAGAATACTCTATCCATCCGTGAACTAAACTGCTACCAGAAGAAGTCCTAAAAGATATAATCCAATTACCCTCCTTTATCTTCTTTACAGAAGAATCTCTAAATTGTATTTTAATGTTTAAATCACCATTAATAACATTCGAAGTCATAGCAAGAGAAAAATCACCATCCGTAAATGACACATTCGTAACGAGATTATCACTAAAGTCTATCCATCCAGTTGTTTGACCATTTGGACTTGTAACTAAAACTCTAGGAGATACACCATAATTTATCCAAAAATCTACTATAATATCATCTTGACTAACTGAACTATTACTAGATACCTTGAGTATCGCAGAAGAAGGTAAAGGAGATATATTGTTAGAATAATGTTGTTTGTTATAACCACTATTACCAGCGGAGATAACAACTATATTACCATTTCTTCCGTAGAAATCAAAAATCTGACTAAGAATCTTTGACTCAATATCTTTACCGTCGTGAGAACCAACCAAAGTACCAAGACTCAAATTCACAACTGCAGGCTTACCCATTTGTTTTGCTTTCTTAAATATATACTCTATACCATCAAGTATCCCTATCTGAGAAAAATCTGTCTTTACGAATATTATATCGCTAGCAGTTGCTATACCTGAATACTTACCACCACTCATTCTACCATTTCCTGAAGATATACCGGCAACATGAGTTCCATGTCCATCCTCATCAGTAGCAACAGAAAGATTTCTCTCAATATCATCCTTAGTATACTCAATACCATACGGCACATTAACACTCCTTTCATCAGAAGTTTGATCCCACAAGTAAAGTATTCTAGTACCACCTGAAAAAGTCCTGAAATCAGAATGACTTCCATCTATGCCAGTATCAATTATGCCTATTATAACATCCTTACCTTGAACAGTATCTTGACCGTAATAGTTATATATCTCATCAACATTAATATCTATTCTAACGGCATCCATATGTTTTCTAATTTTTCTTGAAACAGTGGCGTATTTAATAGAAGGATTATAAACAACATTCTTTACATCACTCAAAGGTAATCTCAAAATTCCAATATACTCTCTACCAGGATAAGTTTTCAACAAATACTTTGATAAACCATCATCCAAGTATTCCATATTAACTATCAAATCCACAAATCCACCTTTTTCCCTATACTTATCTATATGCAAAGGTAAAACACCATTTTTCGCCTCTTGATAAGTATCAATAAGTATAAGAAGTTCTGATGATAGCCTACCTGCATAGGCGCTAAACGCTACAATTAGAATGAGAAATACCACCAATAACCTATTCATACAAGATAAG
The DNA here is from genome assembly GCA_026415355.1 of Brevinematales bacterium. Lineage (NCBI taxonomy): Bacteria > Pseudomonadati > Spirochaetota > Spirochaetia > Brevinematales > Brevinematales bacterium. Next base: position 78,049 of record JAOAHF010000006.1, on the reverse strand, counting down.
TTAAAAGCTATTGCTATTTAATTGCAAAATCAGAATTAATTCAAACTCAATTATTGAGATTGCTTTTTAGTATACCCATACTTGTCAAAATATGTATCAATAAGTTTTGCAGCAATCGGTCCTGCATAAGCAGAACCAGAACCAACATTCTCAACTACTACAGCAACAACCACAACATCATCAGGATTTTGAGCATCTGTAGGTCCATATGCGACAAAAACAGAATGTGGCTTACCATGAGGGTTTTCTGCAGTTCCCGTTTTGCCAGCTATATGATATTTTGTAATAAACTTGAGTCCTCTTGCAGTACCTTCTTCAAAAACTTGTTTCATTCCTTGTTTCAACAACCTAAATACTTCTTTAGGTATCGAAAAATCCTTTCTAAGTATTTCAGGCTTCATCTCTTTTACTACTTCTCTTCCATCAGGAGAAAGTATTTTTTTCACTATGAACGGTTTGTAAACGACACCTTCGTTGAAAATAAAACTACCCAAAACAGCGAGTTGTAATGGTGTCATTAACCAGTCCCCTTGACCTATTGACAAATTTGCCATATCACCACCCATTATATCCCTGTTATATTTTTTTCTGTGAAAATCAATTGATGTCCTAAACCCCTTTTTCTCATTAGGCAAATCTATAAATGTAAGCTCTCCCAGACCAAATAACCTGGCAGTTTCTATCAAATCATTAGGCGATATAGACATAGCTACTTTGTAAAAGTATACATCACAAGAAACTTCTATAGCCTTGATAATGTCTTTAACATATCCATGTATAGCCCAGTCGTTAAAAACTCTTCTACCAATTCTCAAAGCACCTTGACAACTTTCAGTTCTACTAGGATCCCATTTACTACTTATAATTGCTGAAGCCGTTGTAACAAGCTTAAAAACAGATCCTGGCTGATATGTACCTTGTATAGCCCTATTAAATAGGGGAGTATTCTTCTCATCTGTTGATAAAGACAAGAAATACGCAAAATCTCCTGTGGAAAGCTTATTGGGGTCATACGAAGGAGATGAAACTAATGCTATTATCTCACCTGTTGAAGGTTTCATCATAACTAAACTACCTCGATAACTTTTAAGGAGGTCATAACCTAAATTCTGTATTTCAGTATCTATTGAAAGCACTATAGAGTTACCTTCAACAGGAAGTCGCTCTATTTCCATACCAACTATGTTATTCTTAGAATCAATATATCTCAATAGTTTACCATCAACTCCTCTAAGTACCTTATCATACTGTTTTTCGATACCATCTTTGCCAATATAACTACCCGAATGGTATATTTCCTTATCTTCAGTAGAAAGAGATTTTAGTTCCTGCTGATCAATAGGTCCTAGATATCCAAGTATATGAGCTGTTTCGTAAGGATACCTATAGTAACGCTGATAAACCGTATCAACAACAACACCAGGAAGTTCCTCCTGTCTTTCTAATATTTTTACTGCTTGCTCTTTAGTAATTTCGCTTATAAATATAGGCCCGTATATGTCCCACTTTCTTCTTTCAATATTGCCAATTATAAATTTAGTACTTTTATCTATTATACCTGAAAGTTTCGAAAAAACCATCATTTTTCCTTCTTCAGACTGAGGTAAATATTTCTGTATCACAAACACACCTATGGTTTCTTGTACCCATGCTATTTGAACAAAATTTCGATCGTATATAGTACCCCTATGAGCAGTAATAGGTATCTGCTGAGCCATATTTATGTAAGCCAATTTAACAAACTTATCCCTGCTCAGTACCTGCATATCTATAACTCTTATGAAAACTATGCTAAAAACAAGCATAACCAAACTAGAAAAGATAATAAGTCTGAATCTACTTATACCTATATTACTCTCAACAATCCTGAAGTCTATCATAAGACTTCTCCCACAACATAAACATCAAAATCAGCACTACTTTGCAATTCATCCAAAACCTTATCTTCATTATCAGTTATTATAATCATTCCAACACCCATATTAAATACTCTAAACGCCTCATCCTCAGATATGTTACCCTCTCGTATTACGAAATTCATAAACTCCGGAACCCTCAACTTTTCTTTGTATATTTTTATATCTCTACCTTGTGTAACTCTTAAAGTATTTTCAATAATACCACCGCCAGTTATATGCGATAATCCCTTAACAATCCTCTTAACAATTAGGGGATATACTACATTTGAGTATATTCTAGTAGGTTCCAACAACAATTCTATCAAAGGCTTTGAAAAACCATAGTCTTTGAGCGGCTGAATGTTTTTATCTTTCAAAATTTTCCTTATAAGAGAATAACCATTACTATGAAAACCACTCGAAGCAAGAGCAATAAGCTTATCACCTTGTTTAATATTCTTAGGTAATATATTTGATTTTTCTGCTACACCTATGGCAACTCCGCTTAAGTCAAAATCATCATCTTTATACATACCTGGCATCTCAGCCGTTTCACCACCAACAAGAGCAATTCCACTAATTTGACAACCTCTAACTATACTTCTGATTACTCTACCATAAATAGCATCATCCAATCTACCACAAGCATAGTAATCCAGAAATGCTACCGGTTTCGCACCAGTACACACGACATCATCAACATTCATAGCAACAAGGTCTATTCCTATACCATCGATCATATCATACTCTTTTGCTAAGAGTAACTTAGTTCCAACTCCATCAGTTGATACAGATACTACCGGTTCTCTAAATTCACTCAAATCAATATTCAACAACGCACCAAACCCCCCAACACCACTAATTACATACTTGTTATAAGTCTTGGATATCTCCTCTTTTAAATTTCCTATCAGGGCATTAGCTTTGTCTATATCAACTCCTGCATCTCTATAACTACTCATACCAACCTTCCCCTAAAATTAAAATACAAGAAAAGTCTTTTTAAGAACATAAACAAAACAATCATAAAAAAAATAGTTAAAAATAAAGCATACCTCAAAACAAGATAAATTCCTAATAAACTAAAAACAGTTATCAAAAACACTCTCATAGACTTTATCTTAAAAATCTTACTGACTTTCACAATAACATTATTTAGCCAGTCAATTTTCTCTAAATTACCAACCAACCAATAATAAGAATTAAGTATAATCTTATGAATGATATTAACAGAACCATTTTCAGAATTTATACTCCTAACTTTCCAAATATTCCTACGCAGTGTCAAAGAATAATAATTCTTTCTATCATCAACTATCACAAGAATTGAAAATTCAACTTTGTGAGGTAAAACATATCTGCTAAACTTAACAATTTCAACTCTTATAAATTTAGCATCAGAATTAAAAATCTCCTTTAGAGAAGAAACCATATTTTCTATATGAAAATACGAAGGTATAACACCCACACTCCTTAACATAAGGAAAGATATTACTTTTAGAGTATATTTAGGATCCCTGTACTCTATTTTAACATCTTCATCTTCTATCGTCATACAGTAGTCATAAGGCAATGACAATATACTCACAGAAGGCCTCGATACTAAGTAATGATACCTTTCAGACGATAAATAGATTTTACCTCTGACTATGTTATCATTAGCAATAGTTTCTATACATTTTCCATCAACCAATATTACATCACCTACAGTCTTATATTCAATACCACTTACATCAAAAAAGTTCTTGTTAGCTGATACATAGTCTTCTAAAACAAAAGACTTAAACTCCTCATTTTCAGACAAGAATAAAACTAGCTTGCTTATCCATTCATCATACTTAAAATTAACCTGATACTCCCCATTACGCTTGTATATTTCTATCACCATGATTGAAATATTAAACGATGTTAACCTACCTTATCAAAGAGAATACTCAATAAAAAACTTGACAAATTGTGTAATATTTTTTACATTTTAAAAAGTTAAAAATGTAAAATTTTGAATATTTGAGATTTACATTTACTTAAATGTAATATATAGGAGGTAGATTATGGCTGAAAATGTGCTTGTTTCAACTGAATGGGTTACTAAAAACATAAACAACCCTAACGTTAGGATAGTGGAAGTTGATTATGAACCTTCTGCCAGTTATGAGTTAGGTCATATACCAAACTCGGTACTAATTGACTGGAAGAAGGACATAAACAATCAAACTGTCCGAGATATTTTAAGTAAAGAGCAATTTGAAGAATTAAACTCTCGGTTAGGTATATCAAATGACACTACAGTAGTATTATACGGTGATTTCAGGAATTGGTTTGCTGCATTTGCATTTTGGGTTTATAAACTTTACGGACATCAAGATGTAAGACTTATGAATGGTGGTAGGAAAAAATGGATTGAAGAAAAAAGAGAACTAACAAAAGAGATACCTTCTTACCAAAAAACAAACTACAAAGCTAGTGGCATAAACATAGGGTACAGAGCATATTTTGATATTGTACTAAAATCATTGAATAGAAAGGACGTAGTATTAATTGATGTTAGATCACCTGCTGAGTACAAAGGAGAAATAACTGCACCACCTGAATATCCTAACGAAGCTGCACAAAGGAGTGGACACATACCTGGTGCGATTAACATACCATGGGCTACAGCACTTAACGAAGATGATACGTTTAAAAGTACAGAAGATCTCAAAAAAATATACCAGGAAAAAGGTATAACTCCTGACAAATCAATAATAGCATACTGCAGAATTGGTGAAAGATCATCTGTAACATGGTTTGTGCTAAAATATTTACTAAATTACCCTATCGTCTCAAATTATGATGGATCTTGGTCTGAATGGGGTAATATAGTAGGAGCACCGATTGAAAAATAAATAACAAAGGGACTTTATGTCCCTATTTATAAAAACCTAAAGATGTACAAGATAGTAAGGAATATAGACTTAACTGTTGAAATAGGCTGTGGAAACTTCCTCAATTTTATAAAATACACTCTATCTTCACTACAAAAAGACGAAGCAATACAAGTAACAGTGAAGGGATACGCTGATAAATTCACAATAGTTGAATGGATAAAACATATAGGTCATCAAATCATACAAGTAGATGAACTAAATGGAAATATATATAAAATTATCATAAGATAAACCACATACAAATTAATAGGAATTCCGAATCCTATCCGCAATTTACAAAACACCTAAAAACTTAAACTACTTTATTTAAAGGGGGGTTTAACTCCCCATAATTTATATCTTTACAACTGTTTTTTCTGTTCCAAGTACCTCTTCAGGATGTGCTATTCTTCCCAAGATTGCTGATGCGGCAGCAACTGCTGGACTTGCCAGATAAACTTCACTGGTAGGATCTCCCATTCTTCCTACAAAATTTCTGTTTGTAGTTGAAACTGCTTTTTCTCCTTTACCTAGTATTCCCATATGGCCACCCAAACAAGGTCCACAAGTTGACATAGTTACAACTGCTCCTGCTTCCATAAATATATCAATCAATCCTTCTTTCAATGCTTTGTAATAAACAACTTGAGTTGCTGGTGTTATTATACACCTTATTTCAGGATGTACTTTTCTACCTTTGAGTATTTCAGCAACTATTCTTAAGTCCTCTATTTTAGCATTTGTACAAGAACCTATGAAAACCTGGTCGATTTTAACATGGGTAGCCTCAGAAACATTTCTACAGTTTGAAGGAAGATGAGGGAAAGCTACTTGCGGCTCTATTTTGGAAACATCATATTCTCTTACATCAACATATTCTGCATCTGGATCAGACTTATATATTTTGTACTCTCTTTTTGCCTGTTTTCTTATGTATTCTATAGTTTTCTCGTCAGGTTCCATAATACCAGTTTTTGCTCCTGCCTCAATAGCCATATTTGTCATAGTCATTCTTGATTCAAATGACATATCACTAATAGTTTCACCTGTAAATTCCATTGCTCTATATAAAGCTCCATCTACACCTATATCTGCAATTGTATATAGTATCAGATCTTTTGAAGAAGTCCACTTACCCATTTTACCATAGTAGATAAATTTCATACTTTCTGGTACTTTAAACCAAGTTTCACCAGTTATCATAGCATAAGCTATATCAGTTGAACCCATACCCGTAGCAAAAGCACCCAAAGCACCTAAGGTGCAGGTATGAGAATCTGCTCCTATTATAACATCTCCTGGTAAAGCAAGTCCTTCTTCAACTAGTAATGTATGTTCTATGCCAACCTTACCTATCTCGTAAAAGTAAGGCAAATTTAACTTTCTAGCAAACTGTCTTAGTATATTTATCTGATTTGCGCTTTTTATGTCTTTTGCTGGTGAAAAATGATCCGGAATTAAGGCAACACGTGTTTTATCAAAAACATCCTCTGCACCAGCTTTAGTAAACTCTTCTATTGAAAGGGGCCCTGTAACATCGTTACTGAAACAAAAATCAACTTTAGCGTTTATTATCTCACCTGGTTCTACATATTCTCTACCTACGCTACCATCTTCGTTTATGGCATGCGCTGCTAATATTTTTTGAGATATCGTCATTCCCATAAACTACCTCCAAATTAAAATATACAAAAACTATTCCAAAAGTAAAACTATTCTAGAAACCAAAGTTTAAATAATTACAAACCTTTGTCTCAAATACTTACCGAATAAGTCCCATAATTAATCTTCTTACTATTGACACCAAAACTTAGAAAATCCAAATACATTCAAACAACCATAATAACATCACAAGCGTAATAACAATAAAATAACTCATTCTTTACACTAATACAATCAACACTAAAAAACAACGTAAATTGTACCAGTAAACAACTCCCTGAGGAGTTTCAATTGATTTTTCAATAACTTAAAGCATATAATACTATAGTATGGAAGCTTTTGATAAAAAAGAAGTTATACCAGTATCTTATCTAAAGGAAGGAATAATCTTAAACGGGAATATATACGACATGAGTGGAGGCTTTCTATGGCCTGCAAAAGTACCTATAAAAAGAGAATTTATTGAAACTCTATACAACCTAGGTATAAAAGAACTAACCTACAGACCCATCACGACTGATGTATCATTCTCAAAACAAAATGTTGAAAATCCAATTCTATCTGATAGCACTCAAAAAAAGGTTTACGAAAGTTTCCACAGTGTGGTTTGGGACATAACAAATAGTAAAATACCAAAAACTGAAAAAGCAAAAGAATCTGTTGAAGAAGCCGCTAAAGAGATAAAATTTGGTATGGGTAAAACTCTAAATCTTCTTGACTTGAAAGGACACGATACATATAGCTATATCCATGCAGTAAACACTAGTATCTTATCAACCTACATAGCATCAAGATTAGGATTATCAATGGAAAAAACCATAGCTGTAGGATTAGGAGCATTACTTATAGATATAGGAAAAATAAAAATACCTGTATCTATATTGAACAAGAAGGATCCACTAACACCTTTTGAATTTGATACTATAAAAAAACATCCTACCATAGGATATCAACTTATAAAAGAGTCACCTTACCTTGATGAAATATCAAAAAGAATAGTCTTATTACATCACGAGCAAGTTGATGGTAAAGGATATCCCCTAGGAGTTGATGGAAGTAAAATAGACATATACGCAAAAATCGTTTCTATATGCGACTCATTCGATGCCATGACTACTGAAAGACCTTATAGATCTCCTCTACCCATAAGAGTAGCAATTGAAGAAATACTCAAAGGAACAGGTACAAAGTACGATTACGAAATTGCCATTAAGTTTGCTATAGAAATGTCTAAGATGTACAAGATACAAACTCCTCTATCTGAGGGTAGTACTGTAGAACTTACATCCGGAGAGTTAGCAATAATTAAAAAACTACACTCCGATTATGACATGTTACCCGAAGTGTTAATTCTGATAGGCTCAAATAGATCACCTCTAAGAGTACCTCTTAGCGTTGACCTAACAAAAGACGCCACCGGAAGGAAAATAAAAAGGGTAATATTTGATATTGCTACTATAATGTACGTTAAGAGTGTTTATAAAACTAGCTCCTAAACTTAAGATATTCTTCTTTTATGATATTAACTATATTTGGGGTGGCAGTGCTAACATCAAACTCATAATAATGATCATTATCTCTTCTCTTCACTTCAACCCTATTCTCGTTAACAGTTTTCTTACCTACTATTATTTTAAACGGTATTCCAATAAGATCAGAGTCATTAAATTTCACTCCAGCTGTCTCCTCTCTATCATCAATTGCTATATCAATACCCTCATCCTTAAGTTCCTTATATAGTCTTTCAGCAACTTCTACTATCCTATCATCTCTAGTAGATATAGGTATTATAACAGCTTCAAATGGAGCAACAGTTATAGGAAATATTATTCCTCTCTCATCATTACTAACCTCAACTATCGCAGCAATAGTTCTATCTACACCAATACCATAACATCCCATTATAGGTTTTATCCTATTACCATTTTTGTCAAGCACCGTTACATTCATGGATTCTGTGTATTTGTATCCAAGCTTAAAAATATGTCCAACTTCAATACCTCTTGTTTCTTCAAGTTTCCCTCCACAAGAAATACATCTATCACCTGCTCTAGCATTTCTCAGATTAGCAAACTCACTTACCGTAAAGTCTCTAGGAAAATTTACATTAACTATATGTCTATCTTTCTTGTTAGCTCCTGTTATAGCGTTTTTTACAGTACTTATAGAATAATCTGCAACTATTCTATAACCACTAATTCCAACAGGGCCAGCAAAACCAAGCGGCGCATTTGTAACTCTAGTAATTGTCTCAGCATCAGCAAGCTCTAATTCTGTTGAATTGAGATAATTCTTAAGTTTAACTTCATTAACATCAAGATCCCCTCTAATAAGCACCACAATAGGTTCTCCATCAGAAAGGTAAATAAGAGTTTTTATAAACTTCCTCGGAGACACATTAAAAAACTTAGTAAGACTTTCAATAGTATAAACACCAGGAGTATCAACTTCCATTAATGGGTTCTCTTCTTCATCATCTTGAGTATCATCTATTATAGATTCAGCTCTTTCAATGTTTGCGTAGTACTTACATTCAGGGCAATATAATATTGTAGCTTCACCTATAGAAGACAACACCATAAACTCTTCACTTCTAGTTCCTCCCATGCTACCTACATCAGCTTCAACTGGTAAAGCATTAAGTCCTACTCTCTTGAATATGTTTATATACGCTTGACGCATATTAAGATAACTCTGATTTAATCCTTCTTCATCAATATCAAAAGAATATGCATCCTTCATAGTGAATTCTCTACATCTCATAACCCCAAATCTAGGTCTTATCTCATCTCTAAACTTCTTAGCAATTTGGTAAAGTGTAATAGGTAATTGTCTGTATGAACTTATAGTTCTTCTGACAATATCTGTGAATGCTTCTTCATGCGTAGGGCCTAATACTAGTAAACCATCTCTTCTATCCTTTATCCTAATCATTTCCTTACCCATAACATTCAACCTACCACTCTCTTCCCAAAGATTAGCAGGGGTCAAAATAGTAGGCAAGGCCTCAATTGCCCCTGCTTTATTCATCTCCTCCCTTACTACGTTCACAACTTTGTTATACACCCTAAATCCCATTGGTAAATATCCGTAAAGTCCACTTTCTTCCTTGTATATAAGCCCAGCTTTAAGCATAAGTCTATGACTCACAACCTCAGCATCTTTAGGATCTTCTCTCAATGTGTATACAAGAAACCTACTAAACCTCATTTCCAAACCCCAAACAGCATCAAAATTATACATAAAATCACTATCAGAATTCCAAAAGTATATCATCACAAAGTCAAGTATTTAGACTACTTAGTAGCAAAACCATTTCAAAATCTACAACAATACAAAACTACATATCCATCACTATATTACTCGTAGAACCAGATGTTGAATCAGTTAATCAATGTATTATTCATATTAGTCCAACCTATATCATTCGTTATAACTCTACCTCCTGTAAACTTGCAGTACAAAAACCTTAAAGAGTTTGTAATAAATTCATTACTACAATACCTACACCACTTTCATATATACCTATCTATGCATTTGTATCATTACCCCCTTATAACAATTCGAAGTAATAAGATTTGTCAACAAACTACCATTTTCCAAGAAAAATAACTGAGTTTACAGAAGGAGATAAATAACTATTAGTTAAGCAAAGGGGGAATACCTATACCAAATATTCTGAAACACATAATTTTTATATTACTCTCAGGAAAGAATACCCAAAAATCCTCAATAGACAATGTTCTTTATCATTCTTTTTCTCTTCCTAGGGTTGTGTTACCAAACTTCTAAGGTATCAAGAAACAATCTTATCTAACAATAGTATATTACACTCTTGAAAAAACCAAATTGTCAGTTACTTACCAGAGCAGCAATCAAAAAGTACTAAACATAATACCTAACATCTAAATCCCAGAGTTTATCGAACACACTCGTGGTTTCTTGTAAGAAAAATATTTGCATAATTAAAATTTATGCTAATATGAAGTATAAAGTTATTGTTTCTTTGAAAGACAACGTCTTTGACCCCCAAGGAAGTGCAATACTTAAAGTTTTACACAATTTGGGATACAAAGATGTAGAAAATGTTAGAGTCGGTAAGGTATTTTTTGTCGAAACTAACTCAAATGAAAATGTAATAGAGAAAATATCTAGTGAAGTTTTCACAAATCCAGTAATTGAAAAGTTTTCAATAGAAAAAGTGGAGGAGTAAAATATGGACTACAAAAACACTTTAAATTTACCCTCTACTAGTTTTCAGATGAAGGCAAATTTGCCACAAAGAGAACCTGATTTCGTAAAATTTTGGAAAGACAACAAAATATATGAGAAAGCATTACAGCTAAAAGAAAAGAATAAAAAATATATTCTGCACGATGGTCCACCATATGCTAACGGACATATTCACATAGGTCATGCGCTAAACAAAATACTTAAAGATATAATAGTAAAACATAAACTACTTGAAGGTTATCACTCACCTTTTGTACCAGGGTGGGATTGTCATGGATTACCAATAGAATTACAAGTTACAAAATCTCTCGGACCCAAAGCTAAAGAAACTTCACCCACTGAAATAAGGAAATTGAGTAGAGAATACGCTCAAAAGTACATAAATATCCAAAGAGAAGAATTCATAAGATTAGGAGTTTTTGGATTGTGGGATAAACCTTACCTAACAATGTCAAAAGAATATGAATTCAATATTGCTAAACTACTTGTTGAATTATATGACAAAGGAGTAATATACAAAGGACAAAAACCAATTCATTGGTGCTTTGATTGTAAAACAGCATTAGCTGAAGCAGAAATCGAATACTACGAAAAAATCTCTCCTTCAATATATGTCAAATTTCCTGTAAAAAACAACGACATTGTCAATGGTAATCTTTTCGTCCTAATATGGACAACCACTCCTTGGACACTACCAGGTAATACAGCAGTTGCATTCAGCGAGGAACTTGATTATGTAGTAGCTTCTTTTGACAATAAAGAATTTTATATACTCTCCAAAGCATTACTTGACGAAGTCGGTGATAAAGTAGGAAATAACTTGAACTTCGTGAAAGATATATCAATACAAGACATAAAGAAACTTGTTGTATGGCATCCTTTTGAAAATAGAGAATCAAAAATAGTATTTGGAGAACATGTTTCAGCAGATACTGGAACTGGTATAGTCCATACTGCACCAGGACACGGTACGGAAGACTACGAAGTTGGAGTTAAATACAACTTACAAGTGCTATCTCCAGTTGACGATGACGGTAAATTTACTGATGAGGTAATAAAATGGAAAGGATTACAAGTATTTGAAGCTAATAAACACATAATCCAATATCTCAAAGAAACAGGAATGCTATTACACACAGAAGAATACAAGCATCAATATCCTCATTGTTGGAGATGCAAAAATCCTGTTATATTCAGGACTAAGCCTCAATGGTTTTTCAACGTAAATGAAAAAACATTGAAAGAAAGTGCCATAAAAGGAATAAATAATGTGAAATGGATTCCTTCTTGGGGCAAGAACAGAATAGAAGCAATGGTCAGGAATAGAACAGATTGGTGTTTATCTAGACAGAGAGCTTGGGGAGTACCAATACCTGCCATAACTTGCAAAAAGTGTGGGAAAACTCACTTAGGAGGATATTGGGGTAAACACATTCTTTCAATTTTTGAAAAAGAAGGAGTAGATATTTGGTTTGAAAAACCAACGGAAGAACTTACCAAAGATTTTAAATGCGATTGTGGTAGCAGTGAGTTTGATAAAGAAATGGATATAGTTGATGTGTGGTTTGATTCTGGAGTAAGTAGTTTCTGCGTACTAGATACAAGAGAAGAATTATCTTCACCAGCTGATTTATATCTAGAAGGTTCCGATCAGCACAGAGGGTGGTTTCAATCATCATTATGGCCATCAGTAGCAATAAGGGGAATACCCCCTTACCGCAATGTCTTAACTCATGGTTTTGTACTAGATGAAACAGGTAGAGCAATGCATAAATCATTAGGTAATGTAGTTTCACCAGAGGAAGTTATCAAAAAGTATGGAGCAGATGTACTTAGACTTTGGGTTGTATCTGAGGATTACACAGAAGATCTACGAATAGGAGATCATATACTAGAAAAAGTAGTCGATGCATATAGAAAGGTAAGAAATACCTTCAGATATATGTTAGCAAACTTATATGACTTCTCAACCAACGATATAATACCCTATCAAAAACTTACATCTATTGATAAATGGATCTTGGATAAACTGTACAATTTATCAAAAGAAATAAAACATCACTACGATAATTTCGAGTTTAACAAAGTTTACAGAAAAATATACGACTTCTGTAATGTTGACCTAAGTGCAACTTATTTTGACATCCTAAAGGATAGACTTTACACCGGTAAGAAAGATGGTCTCAAAAGAAGAAGCTCTCAAACAACAATATACTATATTCTTTCTTATCTCGTAAAAGCAGTAGCACCTATATTATCGTTTACCGCCGAAGATATATGGCAAAATTTCTTTAAAGATAGAGCTAGTGAAATTTCTGTCTTCTTAACCGAATATGATAAAATACCAGAAGAGTGGAATAATCCTCAAATAAGAGATAAGTTTAACATGATAATGGAAGTAAGAGAAGTAACATTAAAAGCACTTGAAACCGCAAGAAGAGAAGGACTTATAAACTCATCTCTAGAATCCAAACTAATTATAAACACAACAAAAAAAGAAATAGAAAGTGTGTTAAATGAAAACAAAGATGATCTATGGGAGTTCTTCATTGTATCACAAGTTGAATTAAGCTCATCAAACTGCAGTAACTTAGGATACGAAGAAAATGGTATCATTGTATCAGTAGTCAAAGCAGAAGGTCAAAAGTGTGAAAGATGTTGGATCTATTCACCAACTGTAGGTAAAAACCCCGAACATTTAACAATATGCAGTAAGTGTATTGAAGCAATATCATCCGTCGAATCTCAAAAAATATAAATCTAGAACCAAATTTACGAAAACCAACAACCCCCTAAATAAATCAATACTCTACTAGACAAAACAACCTGTCACTCCTAAACTTGCTTACACTCACATTAACAACAACTAAAAAAGTTAACTACTTAAACTTCAACTCATTACCTTACTTTAAAATCAAACCCTAGAATTCATACACAAGTAAAACTATTAAATTTCAGAGTGTCTTATATACTCTAGCATTCTTTCAGACACTTCTTCCACTTGTTTTATAGATCTTCCGACGAAAGATATAAAATCTTCCATTATCTTCATACTACTTTTAATACTCTGAGGAATATTCTCCTTCTGTAGTTCATCAAGTAAGTTCAGATAATTACCTTTTCTTCCTTCTTCAACTACTCTCATAGATGTATCTCTTATTATCTTATGTAACTCTTGTCTGTCACCACCTTCCTTAACTCCTCTCATAAGTATATTTTCAACAGCATAAAAAGGTAGCTTTTCTTTCATTCTGTTTATTATAACATCTTCGTTAACATTCAAACCTTTGACTATTTTTTGATACAAAACAAGTATAGCATCTACTGATAAGAATGCTTCCGGTATTATTATTCGCCTATTAGCAGAATCATCTAGCGTTCTCTCGAGAAATTGAGTCAAATGATTATTTATAGCAACACTGGGTAACATAACCAAATATCTAGCAAGAGAATTTATTCTCTCACTCAATATCGGATTTCTCTTATAAGGCATAGCGGAAGATCCTATCTGTTTTTTACCAAAAGGTTCTTCAAGCTCACCTATACTTTGAAGATAACGAATATCATTAGCAAATTTCGAAGCAGAAGCACCTATCAAAGCTAATTTAGATAGTATAACATAGTCGTACTTTCTAGAATATGTTTGGCCAGTAATCCAAAAACTTTCTTTAAAACCTAGTTTTTTAGAAACCAAATCATCGAGCAATTTTACCTTTGCATCATCCCCTTCAAATAACTCAAGATAACTTGCCTGCGTTCCTGTAGTACCCTTCACCCCCCTAGTCTTAATATTCTTTAGTAAAATATCAAGTTCCTCAAGATCAAGAAATAAATCATAAGCCCAAAGTATAGCTCTTCTACCAACAGTAGTTGGTTGCGCTGGTTGAAGATGTGTGTACGAAAGTGTCGGCAAAGATTTATATTTATTACCAAAATCAATAAGTGATTTTATCACACTTACAACCTTAGACCTTACAATCTTTAATGCCTTAAGTATTATGTACATTTCCGAATTATCCGTAACCTCAGAGCTTGTAGCACCAAGATGTATTATAGGTTTCGCTTTTTTTGCTTGCTCCCCATATGCTTCAATATGAGACATAACATCATGATTGAGATCTTTTTCTATTTCCTTAGCTCTACTAATATCAACATCGTTTTCAAATCTTTTCATTTCACTTATCTGCTCATCGGTTATAGGTAACCCTAATTCCTTTTGCGTCTCTGCCAATATTATCCAAAACTTACGCCAAGTTCTGTACTTAGTCTCCTCTGAAAAGATATCAATCATCTCTTCTGAAGCATATCTATCTGCTAAAGGATGAACAAAAGGCATAATGTAGAAGTTTAACAAATTTTCATACCCAAAAGCAATTTGAAAAATCCTAACTTAAAGTAAACAATTCCTTTGAGAGTTAGGTTATGGAATTTCTAAGAACAATCCTACAAGAAAATAGAGAAACTATAATAGCACCAGCACTTATCATAAGCGTGATAAGGTTTAACACTTGAAGATGATGTAAGGGAAGTACCAATAGCAACTATAAACAAAGACACTGTATAGAACTACCTTTTGCTGGTAAAACATCAACATCTCAAGAATTTCTAAACAAAATTAACAAAAACACAATAAAAATAGTTGAAGTCGATAACGAAAAATAAGTAATAGACATAACAAGAAAATGGAAAATTCTTGTAATCATAACATTTCCAGAAAATTTTACAAAAGAAACACTAGTAAAAAATGGAAGATCCTTTTTATCAGATTTCAGAAAGACATTTATAAAACTAGACAAAAGCACTGCAATAATATCAGGAGTTATAACGTCAATAATTCTCAAAATTTTCATGGATATACCAAAGCAGAGAGGAAGAATGTCATTACTACCTATCTAAGTTCAAACTGCAATAGGAATTGAAAATGCTGTATTTGGAGCCCATATCATATCAGAAGTAATAGTTTGCTATCCTTAGTACTAGGAGTAACCCTAGTCCATCTAACAATAATTAGAAATAAACAAAAAATCTCCTTGTACAGATATAAAGCTACAGAAACAATTCTACCACATCTTGCAATTTTCACATTAGTGATATTTTTAAGCATAGCTTTAGCATACTCTGTGTATCAATTCCTTTTTATATGTAAATCTAACTTCATGTACATGTATCTCAACAATTGGTATTTTCGTTTTCATTTTGACTTCAATGTCTATAGGATTATTCATATGAATCATATCACAAAAGCTTGAAGAAATAAGAATAGGAATACTAATCTCCATGTTATCCATATTTTTTGCTAATGTAATCCTACCTATGGAGGCAATACCATCATAGTTAAGACCTATCGTATACTTATTCACCCCATAATATTGTACAAAATATACAAAGAAAGTATCATTAAACAACTAAGTATAACAGATATATCAACAGAAATAACTATACTATATTGTTAGTAACTCTTGTAGCTTTTGGTACAGCTTCTCTTGAGTTAATAAACAAGAATACAAAAGATAAAAAAGTCTAGAAGAAGGTAGTTATAAAAAGGAGAATTTCACAAATAACCATAATATTTGTTTTTCTAAATAAAATGATCACTAACGCTTTCACCGATGAATTTGATGGAATAGTAATAGGGAAATTCCTTCCAAAAACAATGGACAACACTGTCAAAATATTCATCAAAGGTAGTAAGATGAAAAGCACAACATTCATCTATAAAAGTTGGACATAGAATTCTAGAACCCAATTCTATCATCCTTATCTCCACCTTTGCGATAGTACTGGAAATATACAAAAGCATCTGGAGATGATTTCATAATACTTTCTCTAGTTACAGGTATTTCATAAGACTCTAAATACTCTACTATGACTTTATAGTACTCATTAAGTTTTTGCATCTGCTCTTCATCACCACCTATATCGGGATGTAATTCCTTTGATTTCTTTTTATACAGGCGCCTAAACGATTTAATGGAGATCTTGCCTTTTAAACCAAAAAACTCTATTGCCTTAATTAACTTATCATAATCCATATTAAAGGATTATAAATGTTACACAATCACCTACCAAATTTTAAACAAAAACTCCAAAAGCAATAAAAATAATACTAGACTCAAAGCTTGATAAATATATTCTTAAGGCGTTGTACATACTTTTTTGGTTGTTCTCGAATAATACTTCGAGAAATATCAAAGTCTTTTTCCTTCTTTTCGTAATTACTAAGACACTCCTGTATCTTACTAACTATAGCTGGTATACTTTCAACTTTATCTTCAAACTTATACTCATCAGGTATGGGTACATCATCAAAATACCTCGCTGCACCTCTTTTACCAGTTATAACACAACATCCCAATATAACAGCCTCTCTTGGTATTCTATCAGCTCCTGGAAAACTACCAAAATCTATATACAACTTAGACCTTTTAAGCAACGATATAACCTCTCTTCTACTCATACCAATCATCGGAACAAATTTTATACTTAAATTATTACACTTAACGTATTCTATTATCTTTGATGTAAATTCGAATCCCTTCTTAGGATTATAGCAAACTAAATCCTGTTTATCTACAACGTTATATCCACTCTCCATAAAACTTTTGTTTATATAATCTCCTATAAGTGAAACATTCTCGAAACCACAATTTCTCAAAAAATCAAGTATTCTAACTCCTTGAGCAAGATGAAAACTTATATCCGAAAACAAATCTAAGTTTTTCAAATCAAGTTTCGAATAAAACTTTATTGCCTCAGAAGAAATATCAAAATGCGGTAAAAATGTTTTGTTTAATTTCTCTATTGATACCATATTTATTCTATTAGCAATCGCCATAAACAGTCCTATTGGTCTTTTATAAAATATTGATTGATAGAAAAAGTCAACACTTAACCAATAAATTACCTTCCTTATCTTTTTGAAACTACGAGAAAAATTTATAAAATCAACTAATTCAGGAACTATTATAATATTTCTGTAATCATCAACTATCCTATCAGCTAAGACAACATCATAATCAGAGTAAGCCTTATTAACTTCTTTTGCAGTTTTAGGGTAATAGTAAATGTATGCCTCTACCTTAAGGTCTTTTCTAAGATTATGTACTAAACCGTGCAACATCTCAGGACCACCCGTCACTACACCATTGGGTGCTACTACATAAATTTTGGTATCCCTATAAACCTCTATCATACTATTCTCCACAAATCATAGTAACTCCAAAAAATACAAAAAACTATCAAAATTTAACTCAATTCAATTGCCTAGGAAGAATAGAACTTTCAAAAACATCTAGGGCACGTTTGATGATATCATCCATATCGTAATATTTGTATTCTGCAAGCCTACCAACAAGAACTAAATTTTTGTATCTTCTAGAAATCTCTAGATATTTTTCATAGGCTCTCTTAGACTCATCTTCCAAAAATGGATAATATGGTATATCTTCTCTTGGATCATATTCCTTTGGATACTCTTTAAGTATCAAACTTTTATTAACTCTAACTCTAGGTCTATGTATATGTTTAAACTCAGTTATTCTAGTAAAATCATAATCATTGGGATAATTTACAACACTAACTTCTTGAAAATATTCTCTATTAACAACCACAAAGTCCAATTTCAAACTCCTATATCTCAAATAACCAAATTCATATTTAAACAACTCATCAATAGCACCAGTATAAATCAAAATTCCTTTAAACTTCTTACCAAATATATAAATCTCACCATCTCTTAAAGAACCTATATCGCTAAACGAAGTATTCAGCATAAGTTTTATGTTACGATGATCCAACATTTTTTTGAAAATACTTGTATAACCATTAATAGGTACAAATTGATACTTATCTGAAAAATATCTATCATCATAACCCACCACAACAGGGACTCTAGCTGTAACAGACGAATCAATTTCTTCAGGTTTTTTACCCCACTGCTTAGCAGTATAGTTTTTAAAAACTTTTTCGTAAACAAAATCAGCAAATTTTCTAATATAATAATCATCACTACTCATAAGCTCAAGTATTGGCACTCTCTGCCCTAAATCATACCTCGAAAGCAACTTCTTTTTTATAGTTTCCGATAGCTCACTTGGAAAAAGAATTTCAAGAGATTTGAAATTGAACGGTATAGGTACTTTTTTCCCATCAATATATCCCAAAACTTTATGCTGATACTCCTCAAATTCACCAAACTCACTAAGATAATTCACAACTTCTTGGTATGGCGTATGAAAAAGATGTGGTCCATATTTGTGAAATATTATACCATTTTCGTCTCTATCGTCATAACAGTTTCCACCTATATGGTACCTTTTATCGACTACCAAAACCTTTTGCCCCAATACATTTGCTATTCTCTCAGCTATAACACTACCCGCAAAACCTGCTCCAACTACTATATATCTAAACATATTTCAACTCTATTTGAAACTAATTACCTAAAATATTATAACTTGCAAATTAAACATTTCTAGTTTAATCAAAAATAAACCAATAACAGTGCTAATTACTTTTTACATTCCCAAACTCCCAAAATACCTACTTTAATCTAAAATTTAAATCTCATATTATTTTTATAATACCTTCTAACTAAACAAAATCAACAATATTTGTCTCAATAGACAATCCAAAATACAACATTAATCAAGTTATTTCTAAGTGAACAATATATCCTGAATATCATACACTAAGACCAAATATAAGATAAAACTTACCTTATCTTGAGACTTGCCAAAGCAATAATAGCGAATATAATTCCCAATATCCAAAATCTAATCAAAACTTGCGTTTCACTCCAACCACCAAGTTCAAAATGATGATGCAATGGTGCCATTCTAAATATTCTTTTTCCACCTGTAATTCTATAATACACTATCTGTAAGGCAGTTGACACTGTCTCCATAACAAATACCATTCCTACAATAACAAGTAGTAATTCCTGTTTAGTTATTATTGAAAAAGCACCCAAAGTCGCTCCAATTGACAAAGCTCCTGTATCTCCCATGAATATTTTAGCAGGATGAGCATTGTACCAAAGGAAACCACCTAAAGCTCCAACTATACTACCAGCAACAACAGCAGTTTCTCCTACTTTATCTATATATGGTATAAGAAGATAATTAGCAATCACTATATTACCTGCAAGATAAGCAAAAACACCATAAACCGCAAAAGATATACCCCCTAACCCAGCAGCAAGTCCGTCTATACCATCGGTTAAATTAACACCATTCGAAGCACCTGTTATCACAAGTATATAGAGCAAAAATGCTAAAATAATCGGAATCGTGAATACAACTCCGTTTGTGTAAGGGATAAAAACCTTGTCAAAATAAGGAGTAAACGGTTGGTAGAAATACAAAGCAAATATAAATGTAAGAGAAAATAACAATTGTAAAGAATATTTCTGAAGTATTGACAAACCCTTATGACTTTTCCTAAGCTTTTTTAAATAATCATCCAAGAAACCTATAAATCCAAAAGAAACCAAAATAAATATAACCAAAAGAACATAAACATTATTAAGTCTAGCCCAAAGTAGGGAAGCTAATATACTAGCAAGCACAAACAAAAATCCACCCATCGTAGGAGTATTTTGCTTTTTAAGATGAGTTGAAGGACCAAACTCTCTCTCAGTTTGTTTGAATTGTAGATTAGAAACTATTTCAATAAACTTCGGCATGAGTAAAAAAACTATCAAAAACGACGTAAGAGATGCCATCAATGTCCTAAATGTTATGTATTTGAACAAATTAAAACCAAAAAATAAATCTCTCAACGGAAAGAATATTTCATAAAGCATTTATATACTACCCCCACTTGCTAGTTCTACTGCTTTTAAAACCACTTTTGCCTTATTAAGTGTTTCAAAATATTCACTTTCAGGCACAGAATCATAAACTACCCCTGCTCCTGCCTGCACAAAAGCATTGTTACCTTTAGCAACCATACTTCTCAAAGTAATAGCTGAATCCATATTACCATTAAATCCTAGATACATAACAGCACCAGCGTAAGGTCCTCTTCTAACATTTTCAAATTTATCAATTATTTCCATAGCTCTTATCTTAGGTGATCCAGAAACAGTACCTGCAGGAAATACCGATTTCATAATTTCAATAGGTTTTATACCCCTTCTGGCTCTTCCTTTAACACTCGAAACTATATGCATAACATGAGAGTACCTCTCTACAACCATATATTCCTCAACTCTAACACTACCATACTCTGATATTCTACCTATATCATTTCTACCTAGATCTACAAGCATTACATGCTCAGCAAGTTCTTTCTGATCCGAAAGAAGTTCTCTTTCCAACATTCTATCTTCATCAGAATTCTTACCCCTAGGTCTGGTACCCGCTATAGGTCTTGTCTCAACTATACCATCCCAAAATTTAACTAACATCTCAGGTGAAGACCCAGAGATAACCACATCTTCAAAATTTATATGGTACATATAAGGGGAAGGATTTATCATTCTCAATCTTCTATAAACCTCAAATGGATCAACATCAATGTTAAAACTCAATCTTTGGGACAATACAACTTGGAATATATCACCATTTTCTATGTACTTTTTAGACTTCTCAATCATATTGACAAACTCATCTTTAGTGAAGTTAGACTTCCAAGAAATAGGCCTACTACCAACATTTCTATCTGAGTAGATATTCAAAGGAGACTTTATTACTTCAACAACCTCTTCTATCTTTCTATTTGAATTAACTACAGCATCACTCTCGTAAGATAAAATTGGCTCAACTGATATAACCTTAATCAATTTCGATATATTATCAACACATAGAAGTATTGATGGGAATACAAAGTAAAACTCAGGAAGTCCCATCGGATCTGGATTTTTATCAGGTATCTTCTCTATGTATCTTATTGCATCATAAGAAAGATAACCTACAGCACCCCCGTAAAAAGGTATCTCAAAAGGATTTCCAAAAACCTTTACAATTTCAGCTTCTGAAAGTCCCTGTAACACTCCAAAAGGATCATCTGTAATACCAACTATACTCTCCACTCCATCTACACTATAACTCGCTACACTTCTATTATTAATTGTTTCTTTTTTCAAAGCTTTAAATACAAGAAAAGGTTTAATCCCTATAAACGAATATCTACCCACGATCTCATTACCGACAACGCTCTCAAGAAGAAATGAGTAGAGAGATAAGTCTTTTAACTTCAGATAAAGTGAAACAGGAGTTTCTACATCTCCTGGAAGTGTTTTTTCATTAATAACTAGCTTCATAAAACTATTTTGAAAGCAATTCTTCAACTATTCTCTTTACAAGATTCCCATCTACCCTACCCTTTACTTTAGGCATAATTTCCTTCATAACCCTTCCCACATCAGAAGGAGATGCTGCACCAATTGAAGATATTATCTCATTAGCAATGTTTCTTATTTCATCTTCAGATAGTTGTTTAGGTAAATAACTTTCAAGGATACTAACCTCTTGTTTCTCTTTCTGCACTAAGTCATTTCTACCACCTTTTTCATAAAGTTCTATAGCTTCTTTTCTCTTCTTTATTTCCTTTTGTATAACTGATATAATCTCTTCCTCAGTTAATTCCTTATTGCTTACTCTCAATTCTATCTCTCTGTACTTTATAGCAGACTTAAGCATATTAAGAGTTTCCCTTTTAACTTCATCTTTATTCTTAACAGCATCCTTGTAGTCTTCATTTATTCTATCAAGTATCATAGCTACCTCCAAACTGAAAATGAATTTTAATCTTTATCACCTACATTTTTCTAGTTGATATCTTGCTAGAAGTAAACCATAAAACTAAAAAAGATCACTTTTAACAACACCCTAAGAAGTAAGTAATTCCTCAAGAAATAACAAATATTAACTACTGTCCTTCTGGCTTTTTAGCTTTAGGGAAAATGTATTTTATCTTGTCTTTTCCCACAATATTATTATACCTAACTCTGACCTCAACATCAACTACCCTTTCATCAGGATATACAGTCTCATAAACACTTTTGAAAACAACAAGATATCTAAAAACTTTATTCTTATTAAAATCCTCTAAAAAAATGTCAGGTGAAAGAAAAACAGTCTTATTGTAGTACTTACCACCAACAGAAGAGGTCAACATTTCCATTTCCTTGCTATTGTTTATTGATATTACATAAATAGGTATATAGTTGTAATATGAATAATCAATAACATTATATATATTTCTATAAGATGTATCCCTTTCTAGGTTTCCAGATGTTATTAGCAAAACCACATTATTTCTTACAGAATAAAATAATTCAGTGATTGCTTTAGAAACACCATCAAAAGTGTTATAACTACTATCAGGTTTTGAAAAATTTTTGTCTATAAAATCCAAAGGATACAACACAGAAATATTTCTTTGTCCCATACTTACTAAGTTTTCACCAGCAATAGTAATATTAACGTAATCAGAAGCATCAAGCCTATTTAGAATGTATCTAACAAAACTCTTGATTTCATCAATATACTCATAAACCTCTCGGCTTTTCTCTATAACTATATGTAGATTTTTCTTTTTCAAAAAAGAATATGTCATTTCAACTTCTGGCATAAAAACATTTACTCCAGATTCTAAAACCTCAAAGTTTCCTCTATTAAGATTATGAATAATATTTTGATTAATATCTCTAACACCCACTAGCATTCCTATAACTGGGAACTTACCAACGAAAATTCCTTTGATATCAACATCTAAGTTATGAGTCAATTGATAAACATTACCAAAAACTTCCATTTCATTTCGTTTGGTACTTATAGCATATATTTTATCTTCATTACCCATTACAACATCATCGTAAGGTTTATCACTTACAATTTGGTACTTATTATCTCTTAAGTTGTAAATTATCAAACCATTATCCGTAGCTAGGATAAACCCATCCTTGTAAACACAAAAACCATTCAAATTATAGGGAAACTCAAATTGCCTTAGTATTTCACCATATTTACCAAAAACTTTCACTGTCTTGCTATCCGAAACTAGTATATTTTCTCCATCTTTCTCAAGATCAGTAGGTGCGTCAAAAGGTCTTTCTGGGAATGTCATCATAACTTTACCATCATACTTACTTACAATCAGTATCTTCTTTGAAATCTCATCAAGCACATACAAAAACTCTCCAATTTCAACTATTCTTTTGAAATTAACACCGCTATAAGAAAACTCCACAAGAGTATTTAAACCGAAGACATTAAGGTTAAACCATCCTGGCTGATATTTATAAATCTCTGAAAATGTTATAATCCAAAAAGAATTATCACTATCTTGATAAACTACATCAATAACCCTCTTACCAAGATTAAAGTTTTTAAATGAAAGTTGGTTATCCACGGTAAGAAACAAATTGTCAGAAAAAGAATTCAAAACAATTCCCAGATCCTTTGCAAACCTTATACTGCTAGGCAACGCAAAAAATCTGTTTCTACCTTGTATACCCGAAATATTGGTTATTGAGTAATATTCTATTGGAGGATTATATCCAAACGATAGTGACAATCTAGAATAAATAGAGGATAATTTGGGTAATACAAAACTCGATAAATCGGTATTCTTTATCTCTTCGAAAATATCTATAGAGTTTTTAATAAAACCAGCGTTAAGATAAGACTTTGCCAAGAAATACTTAGTCTCTGGAGGAATAGGATTGTAAAAAATTGACTTATTAAATGAATATATAGCTCTATCATAGTTCATAGTAGATAAGAAATCTACTCCCTCTATAAAGAACTTTTCCCCTAAACCAAACTTCACATCTTTAAACTTCTCAACTTGCTCAAGTATTGATGATCGTTTAGAAGTATCAGACCCCGAAACAATATTCTCTGAAAAATGTGCTTTAGTCTGTTCATCCGTAACTTGCTCACATCCTAAAATTGCCACTATTAGTAACAGAGATAATAATCTATACCTCAATTTCCATACCTTCCCTAGCAACATAAACCCTATTCTCTATGCCTTTCATCTTAAAGTAATTTTCAATGTAATGCTCTATAAGCATCATATCTTCATCCTTCCTAGAAGGATCTAAATGAAATAATACTATTCTTTTGGATTTTGCTTTAAAACCTATATTTATAGCACTAGGAATAGAAGAATGTCCCCACCCCCTTTTGGTTTGATACTCAGCCTTAGTATATTGAGCATCTATGATAAGTACGTCAGCATCACTAGCAAAACTTACAATATCCTCTATCTTTGGAACTTTTTCCCTACCGATTATCCTAACCATTTGATTGAAATAATTACCACTAATTATTAAATCTCTATCAATATCAGCCTCAAAATCAAAAAGAACAACAACTTTTTTACTCTTATACTCAAAGGAATACCCTAAACAAGCAGTTGGATGATATAGGTATATGGAAGAGATTTTTGTATCTCCTATTCTGAAAACTTCTGCTTCTAGCTCCCTAAACTCAATATAAGAAGCTAAGTCATCAGTTTTAACTGGAAAGTAAATATATCCCATCTGGCCACTTATTGTATTTTTCAATTTTCCTAACATACTTGGCCCATGTATAATGATTTTGTACCTATAATCGAATATAGGAGAAAAAAAAGGTAATCCTTGAATATGATCCCAATGAGTGTGAGTTAGAAATAAATTTATCTCGTACTTTTGTAAGTTAGACTTTATACTATCTCCTAATAACCTAATTCCGGAACCAGCATCAATTACAAATATATCCTCTCCATTTTTTATTTCTATACAAGATGTATTACCTCCATAGACAGCAGTATGAAGCCCAGGAACAGGTATTGATCCTCTAACGCCCCAAAATTTTACAATCATTATTACTATTTCTCCTTTTTAGCCCCTCCTAGGTATACAATAGCATTCTCTATCTCTAAATTCACCCATTTCTCAAATTTACCACTTTTCAAAACCTCAGATAATGTTTTAATAGCTTCTATTTTACCTATATTCTTGAATGCTTTTACTACTTCAAAAGCAATCATATTATTATCAGTAGTCCTTATGATAGTATCTAGAAAAACAAATGCTTTATCGGAATCTTTACCTAGCTTTGATACTGCTCTTATTGTCTCAATTCTATAAGGCACGGAGTTAAACCTATTATAGTTATCGATTA
Source organism: Brevinematales bacterium (assembly GCA_026415355.1). Classification (NCBI taxonomy): domain Bacteria; kingdom Pseudomonadati; phylum Spirochaetota; class Spirochaetia; order Brevinematales; species Brevinematales bacterium. Next base: position 52,228 of record JAOAHF010000006.1, on the reverse strand, counting down.
ATGGATCTAATGCTCTCTTATCACCTATCTCCCCCAAAGACCAAACTGAAGCAAGTATAACATCTTCAAATCCTTTCTGAACAAATGTACCAAACGTGAGGAATATCGAGATAAGTCTATAAAAAGCATTTGTAGCTTTTATCTGCCCAAGCCTATACACTGCTTTTTGAGCTATTCTGAAGTTATCAGAATACGTAAGGTCTATAAGTAGCTGAGTATCTTCAAGCCCCATAGAGAATATAACATCCGAAGGATCATGTTTATCTTTTTTATCTTCTTTGATTTGAGAATAACCCAAACCACAAGATATTAACAAAATAGCAATCAATAAAACAACATTTTTCATACCCCCCCCAATTAACTTACTTATTACTTCTTCAGAAAGACCTTTTCAAACCAATCCATAGTAGTTTGCATACCCTGTGTAATAAATAAAGTCATTATGAAATACGACTGGAGTAAAAATACACTCCAAAATGCTCTAGATCTTTCGACAGGTTCACCCTGAATAAACAAAGCAAATAAAACAACAAAAGTAAGCCATATAAATAATAGAGAAAATGAAAAGTTCATATCTTTTTTGACAAGCCCTATTAGTCCAGGTATCAATAACACATATAAAACTATATGAAACTGCTGTAAATGTATCTTTATAAGATCCCACATCTGCAAGAGATTGTAATAAAGTGGAGTACCTGAAATACCACCATACTGCTTTCTTAATATATGCGTCCATAAAACATCCAGAGTTCTTATCTCCCCCCAAGTCAGTATTCTTATTTCTGCTTCAGGCATCTCATAAATCATAACACTCCTTATCCAAAGATATCCATAGAAAACAACTATGGGTATCATAAACAGTAAAATACCCCAGAAAGACACCTGTAGTATTTCTTTGATCCATTTATCTTCTTTTCTTTCAGGGTAAAGATAACCAGCAATACCTGCAAATAACATGGGTATGAAAGGTGCTATAGTAATTATGTATGCTTGCTGAGAAGATATAGGACCTATAACACGCCATCCATTATAGTAGAAAAGTATTATAGCAACTAATAAGAGTATTAAAAATCCTATAAGCAACAAAAATCCTGTTGATAAAACATCTTTCCAGCTTATCGACACCTTACCCCACAAAGCAGAAAATATAACTAATACTATAACCAAACTTATAGGTATTATGTAACCCGCAGACAGATGATGATCTGTCAAACTTAATCCCATAGTAAAAAACAATAACATTAGGTATCTACTACCTATATATGGCTCTTTAGTATGATAGTAGTTAAAAACTACATCTTCATACCATAACATAAAAACTATGAGAATAAGTCCATTGAGAAAACTGTGTAACGAATAAACTTCACCTATTATAGATTGATCCCAAAGAAGATTTGAAAAACCAAGCAGTAATGCTCCAAGTATAGCAGGTATATATATCCTTAAGTCAAATCCCTGAGTATTTCGTACAATATCGGGTTTTCTAGTTATACCCAATATCTTCAACGCAAACAAGAAGAAAACAAATACGGTCGAAGCCCCAGCAAAAGCTGACATCATATTAATCCTATATGCTACGTTACCAAAAGGAAAGTATGTAAAAAACTTACCTAAAACGGCAAATATAGGGTATCCAGATGGATGAGGTGCACCAAAAGCATAAGTAGTAGCCGCTAACTCTCCATGGTCTCCAGCAGCAACTGAAGGAGTTAACGTAAGCAGATAATTAACAAAAACTACTATAAAAATTCCTACCCCTATGAAAAAATCTCTTACCCTGTAAGAGTAAAACTCATAATTTTGATACATTCCCTCCGGTATTAAAGGATTTCTAAAATTAGACATTAACAACCTCCTATAGTTACCTTATCTAGAATTATAAAAACCCTAATATCTTATATCAAATTCCAACACTAAAATCACAAAATCAACTAAACTATCATCACCAGCAAATACTATCTGTAAAAAAAAAAACCAAGATCTACTCACTCAAACAGAAAAGCATCATAAAGTTATATACATCGGAATAATCAGTAAACATAAAAAGATAAAACTCTCAAGGTATAGGTTCTATCCATTCAAAATCCCTTAATCTTTTAAGCTTCTCTCTGTTTAAAGAAATTTTTTTCAAAAGTCTTTTTATAGTAACATCGTAATAAATCTCACCATTCAGGAGTTTTCTATACTCATCTTCCATATAGTATAGAGTAGTAGCATAAACTTGAGAATCAAACTTTGAAACCAATTTAGCATATCTCTTCGCAATTTCAAACCAACCTAAGGCAGATTTAAAATAAGTTTCCGCTATATCATACCCCTCCAAAAGCTCTTTCTCATACTCTTTGCTATAAAAGTGTATATTATCCTTGTAGAACTGCTTTCCAAAGTCAAGATAGTTTTTAGTAAGTAGCAATGCTATATGAGTTTTCACAAGTAACTTGTACCTTTGCCAATGCATCTCATTGCTTATAGGTGTCATAGCTCTAATAGGATGATCAAATGGCAAAACCCATGCAAGCTCAAGAAAGTATATATTCCTTGAAATGTTGTCAAGATCTTGGTACAGCCATTCATTGTATATCTTAAAAAAATCCTCAACATACTTAAGACGTTTATTTATAGCCTTAAACTTAAAATCATCAGAATCTGAAAAAATATTTCCCATATTGAAAATAACTAGTAAAGTTAAAATAAATATGAAACAAAAAAATTTTCTCATACACATAGATATTCGGATTAATACAAATTAATAAAATTTAGTATTTGGAAAGATTAGAATAACATTGTATAAAATATCGCATACCAGTAGTTATATGTTTGAAAAAGAGTTAAAAGAAAGAATTTTTATTTCCATAGTCATAGCACCACTCGTAATAATTTCGTCGCTACCTATTTGGAATATACCTATATACATAGCATTCATATATTTGTTTTTCATCTCAATCCTACTTATAATAATGTTTGAAACCATTAGAATGTTTGAAAGCAAATATTTCTACATACCAAAAATTAAAAAAACACTATTTATTATTTTCTCACTAATCTCAGTTGTTACTATATCCTCGTTGAGCCTTTTTAATATAGAGTTTTTTGATGTAAAAGCAGACATAGGTTCAGTCTTTACAATAGTTTTCTCACTATACATAATCTTTGTATTGCTAAACTTAGCTATTTCATCTTTGAACGTATCAAAACACAATTATCTTATTGTAGACGGCGTTTTCTCAACCTTTTTAATCTACTTGGTAGTAACAATAGGATCAATGTTAGTTCTAAGACTCATCGACATAGAAAATGGAACATTTTTCCTAGCTTTTACGCTTGGTGTAGGATGGTTTTCAGAAGCAGGTGGTTTGATAATAGGCAAAACCATAGGAAGAATAAAACTCTCAGCAATCTCAAGTTCTAACAAAACATTAGAAGGTACTATTGGTATGATTATATTTGGAATACTAGGTGGGATAATTTTCAAGTTGGCAGTTAACATCTTTGGATATGAAAATCCTATCTTCCTAAGCTCGTATGAAGAAACCATAATCTTGTCTTCTATAGTAGTTTTATTCTGCTTCTTTGGAGACATAATTGAATCCACAATCAAAAGGTTTTTTGAAGCTAAAGACTCTAGTAATATACTTATGTCACTTGGTGGAGTTTTTGATGTATTTGACGGGGTAATGTTTGCTAGCTTCGGAGTTTTACTATACTATTTCGTAATAATAGTGTAACAATCAAAACCCACACAACTATCATCAATTAACTATGCTTCTCTGAATTCATCCGCAACTTAGAAAATACAAACCTGGTAAGTAGAAACATAAAAATCGAAAAGCTAACCTCTTATTGAAACAAATTCTTTCAAAAAATACCTAACATCAAACAAAACTCAATACAGCTTAACAAGTTTTACATCATCGTAGTAATACATAATTATTTCTTTATAGCTATACCCTTGTTTAGCCATTTTATTGGCTCCCCATTGAGACATACCAACCCCATGTCCCCATCCAATCCCTCTGAAATTAATAACACCACCATTTATGTCAATCTCAAATTTAGGACTCATTATAACAGGAAAAATTCCTCTCAACTCACTGATAGATAATACCTTAGAATAAGTAGTCCTATTATCCTTTACTAATACTTCAACTTGTGTTACTGATCCTGAAGGAAGTCGCTTAGGTAGATTTATACTAACAAGTTTGAGATCTCTCCTACCAAAAAGTTTATAAACAAACTCATCACTATCTATACTACTACTCCAATAAGACCTAAAAGTATTTCTTGAAAAATTGTCCCTCATAGGCTTGAGATACGGTAATTTTCTACCTCCTATTACCTCAGGAGTTTCTATAAGTCCTCCAGAATTCGCATGAAAAAATGCCAATATTATCTCATCGTTGTGAGTAATAACTACACCGCGAGTATCTCTAACTGCTTTCGTAGTCCTCGGGTGAACCCTTTTTCTACCTGAGTAAACTTGAGACATATACGTTGAAACAACATCATAATCTTTATTTTTATTATCTATCATCTTTCTAATCGCGTATGTCCTTGAAACAATTGCTTGAGCCCTAAGTACTTCTATAGGCCACAGAGCTGGTACCTCAGAAGGTACCACAGATTCTAAATATTCCTCTATATCAACATTATTTACAACCATTACAGATTTGTTTGTAAATATAAGAGTTATGGTACCCGAATACTCTGTACCTCTGTAAGATATATAATCATCAGAATATATTTCTACCTTCTTATCCTTCTGAATACCATTTATAACCATACATGAATTACTAATTTCTACTACAATTTCACCATCAAAAGGAATACCATCAACAAGAAAAAATCCTCTAGACAATAAACTAAACCTCTCTTTCTCATTACCTATCAAAACTCGTATAACTTGATTATCAACGTAAGACTTTAAACTACTCTTGGGAATACAACTAAATATCACAGTACTTACAATAACCAACATAATACCAACAATTATGTGTCTTACACAACACCTCATAAATTCCTCTAAACTAAAAATTATTTATAGAATCATAAACAAAAGCTAACGGTTATGGCAATATAGAAGTAGGAAACCAAAAACAAAACACCCAGAAAGAACTTAAAACAAAAGTAAAGAAAATATTTTTGAGATTTATACTTGATGTTTTATTTTTTCAATATACTTCTCGGCGGCAACAGCTGCAATTGCTCCTTCTCCTGCAGCAGTTATTGCCTGTCTTAGGAATTTATCAACACAATCACCAGCAGCAAAAACACCCGGTATATTAGTACTCATATCATACAAATTAACCTTGATATAACCATTTTCATTCTTCTCAATTTCAGTAAAAATAGACGTATTTGGAACCATACCTATAAAAACAAAAACACCTTCTGTCTCTAAAATCTTCTCCTCTCCGTTTACTAGATTCTTTATCCTAACTGCTTCAACTCTATCGTTTCCAAGTATCTCTTCAACAACACTATTCCAGATAAATTTGAATTTAGGATGATTAAACGCTCTTTCTTGTAATATTTTTTCAGCTCTTAGAGTATCCCTTCTGTGTATTAAAGTTATACTTTTTACAAATCTAGTCAAGAAAAGCCCTTCATCTAAAGCAGTATTACCACCGCCAACTATAACAATATCCTTGTCCTTAAAAAAGGCACCGTCACAAGTAGCACAAAAAGAAACCCCTTTACCTAAAAACTTATCTTCACCCGGAACTCCTAACTTCTTATAATTAGCCCCAGTAGATATTATAACAGAATAAGATTTCAAAGTTTTACCGCTAGCAAGATTTACTCTTTTTACTTCATCCCCAAGATGAACCGAAATAACTTCATCCAACAAAACATTAAGACCGTGCTTTTTTGCTTGCTCTTCAATTCTAATAGAAAGCTCATATCCGTTTATTTCAGGAATACCAGGATAATTTTCAACTAAATCCGTAGTTGCAATCTGCCCCCCAGGTCCTAACTTTTCAACAAGTATAGTATCTAACTTTGCTCTAGAAGCATACAAACCAGCAGAAAAACCAGCAACTCCACCACCTATTATTATAAGATCATATATGTGATCTTCACTAATTTCAGATTTACTAGGCTTTACAAAAGTCCCCAACTTAATATCCATAAAACATCCTCCATACTCTATACGGGGTATGTAAATATAACAATTTTCCAACTCCATGTCAAATTAACCATAATAATTCTGTAAACTTTATTATTTTTTCAAATAGTTTTCACCCAAACCAAGATGTTTCTACAATTGCCCTCTCGAAAATACTCTTAGTACTCTACTATAGACAGGTGAATAATAATTAAAAATTGTTTTATTAACAAGGTCAAGTTTTATAGAAGATGAATTTTGCGTATAAAGGTATAAATAATATTAATCTAAGGTGGTAGAACATGAAAAAGAATAATTTCTATTTAGTTATTCACGGACATTTTTACCAACCTCCTAGAGAAGATCCATATACACAAGAAATAGACTTACAAGATAGTGCTCATCCTTGGCACGACTGGAATGACAGAATAACAGAGGAATGCTACACTTCAAATGCATTTTCAAGAGTACTCGACAATTTTGGTCACATCCAAGAAATAATTAACAACTACGAGTACATAAGTTTTAATTTTGGACCTACTCTACTTACATATCTAGAGAAATATCACAGAAGAACTTATGAAAAAATACTCGAGGCAGATTTCAAAAGTAGAGAAAGAAACAACGGGCATGGAAACGCAATAGCTCAAGCATATAATCATATGATTCTACCATTGGCATCAGATAAAGACAAAATAACTCAAATAGAATGGGGAATAAGAGACTTTGAGAAACGTTTTGAGAGATATCCTGAAGGAATATGGTTACCAGAGACTGCAGTAAATGACGTTGTGGTACAATTTTTGATACAATATGGAATAAAGTTTATAATACTTTCACCACATCAAGCTGAAAAAATACGATTTATAAATGGAAAAGAGTGGATTGATGTTTCAAAAGGTAACATTGATTTTTCTGAACCATACATAATAAGGCAACCTAACGGTGAAATCGTAGCATTCTTCTATAATGGCCCCTTATCACACGCTGTTAGTTTTAATCATCTCCTGAGGAATTCCGAAAGTTTTAGAGATGCTATACTATCATATAGAAATCCTAACAAAGATGATTTCTTACTCTCAATAGCAACCGATGGTGAAATTTACGGACATCACGAACCATTTGCAGATATGTGTCTTTCATCACTCATCTATAGGAATAGATTTGAAAACAACTTTATTTTCACAAACTTCGGTAACGTGCTTGAGATTATAAAGCCAAGGTATGAGGTAGTACTCAAGAAGGGAAACAATAACCTTGGTACTTCCTGGAGTTGTGCACACGGAGTTGACAGATGGTACAGAGATTGTGGATGTACAACAGGATCACAACCGGGATGGAATCAGTCCTGGAGAGAACCTTTAAGAAATGCTCTTGATTACCTAAGAGAAGAATTATACTCCTTAGCAGAAGAAGAAACAAAAGATCTAATAAACAATGTATGGAAGGCAAGAAACGACTATATTGACGTTGTCTTCATAAGATCTTCTCTCAAACCCAGTAAATGGAAGTCAAAGTTAGAAGAATTCCTTTCCAAACATAAAAAGAAAGAATTATCAATAGGCGAAAAAATAAAAGTACTAAAGTTTATGGAAGCACTCTATAACGAAATGCTTATGTATACAAGTTGTGGATGGTTTTTTGCAGATATATCAGGTATAGAAACAGTACAAGTAATGAGATACTCATCATATATTTTCTTCCTACTAAATGAGTACATAAGACCTGAGATAAAAGAACACTTTCTGGAAATACTATCTAAAGCCAAAAGTAACATAAGACAATTCAATGACGGTAGATGGATATTTGAAAACTGGATAGAGAAATATAAATTTACTCCCGAAAGACTACTTTCTCAATTCATACTATATAAATTCTTAGTCAACGATGGTAAAATATCATCAAATGAAGATTACTACTTCTATACAATATCTGTATATAACCCTTCTTCTTTTGAAATACACAACTTTAAAGTATTTTCAGGAATAGCAGATATATTCAACAATATAACATTAGAGAACCAAAAATTTATCTACTATATATTTGTTTCATTCGCTACAGGCGAAGTACACATATACGCAAAAGAGTACATGTACGAAGGAATAGAAACATACATACAAAAAGTGGTAAAAGAACTACCTTTCAGCAAGGTTAGAAGATTTTTTGATGATTGGTTTTCAGGAGGATATTCGCTAATAGATATCAAGTATGAAGTAAGAGAAAAAATTCTATACAAAATATTCGAAAGCAAGTTCAAATCTCTCAGAGCAAAGTCTGATTTTGAGATGGAAGAGTATATAAAGATAATAGAAAGTTACTCAATCCTAGGAGTTAAACTCCCTAAAAATGAAAGAACGCTTATATCCTACCTTTTCAAAGAATACATAGATAAACAAGCAGAAAACATACTGAAAGGACAAGACATCGACACAATTTACCTATCTAAAGTTATGAAAGTCATAAAAGAAAACAATCTCGATATATCATTCCTAAACCTAGAAAATTCATTGTATCATTACCTTCTGAACAAAATTGAGAAGGTACTTATAAGTCTAAATGAAGATGAGATTGAAAAACTGTCAACAGTCATGGATTTCATAACAAAAAACGGTATTCAAATACATAACAGAAGAGAGTTAGAAAATAAAATATACGAATTTCTATCTTCTAAAGATCTAAAAGATAAAATGGAAATTTGGAGAAGCCAGAAAAGAGATAAAGATATCTTAAAGCTACTTGATGTGTTTGAGAAATTTAATATCTCAACACTAAAATTTAGAACAATAGTGTAGCATTAAAAATCCCGATCTTATATTGATTAATGTATAAAAACCCTAGAAGGACATTGAAACTCAATCCCCAGTTTGAAAATTCCAAACCAAATATAGATAAATTTACCTAAATATCTTCTAGTAGAGAAATAACTACTCTTACAAAAGATAAAAGAGGAGCTTTGCTCCTCTTTTAAATATTACATAAAACTATACTCAAAACCAACCCATAACCATCTACCTGGCATCTCTACCCTATTTATGTCTTCGTACTTTACATTACCTAAATTGTACCCTTCAACAAACAATCTACCCCCAGTTATAACTTCGTAAGAAACCTTTCCATTAATCAATGTGTAAGTAGTATAAGGTAATAAACTACCATCCAAAGCCTTTCCTTCAAATCTGTTTCTTAAGCTTGTCATCAAATATAACTGAAAACCTTTAAATTTCTGTAATATAGATAAATTTAACTGATGCTCAAGATACTTGTCGTATCTGAATGTAAATTCATTAGGAGCTCCAGAATCAAACTTTGAATAACTATAAAATAGCTTTATATTACCGTTCTCACCTATAACTTGCGTAGTATCAAAATTCAAACCTACTTCAACTCCACCACCACTAATCCATCTTATATTAACAGCTTCAAACCTCGATCCCGGAATAGTCTTATTATCGGCAAAATCAATTATATTCAGAGCATCACGCCAAAATCCTGAAATGTACAAAAAGGTTTCTTTACTTCCATCAAAGTAATAATTCATGGTCATCTCATAGTCCCACCCTTCCTCTGGCTTCAAGTTGGTATTACCAAATGCAACTCCATCATAGTAATACAACTCAACATAAGTAGGCACTCTGAAAAACCTATTAGCGTTAAGAGAAACTTTAAACTCAGGAGTGATATAGTAATAACCTTTGAAAGAAGGCGAAACAATCGTTCCATATTGCCTATCACCAAAATACCAAAAGTCACTTCTTATCCCAAAACCAACAAAACTTCCATCTACTGGCGAAACTCCATATTCCCCAACAATAGCCATAGGTACATCATACCTATTACCTAAAAGATTTGTGATATTGCCAGAAATATTCGCAGTACTATCTATACCATTCCATCTAGCTTCTAACCTTACAAATAGATTACCAAAATTTCCAAAATCAAACAAACTACTTACATCAGTACCTACAGATTGTTTGTAGTGATTGTTAACCTGTGAAGAAGGAATAGTTATATTAACAACATAGTTATCTAAACTAGATTTGTAGAAAAAGTTAAATTTTAGCATTCCATAGTCAACATTCAGCATTGCTAAGTTAACAAACTCTTTTTCTTTTGCTTCGGTACCATAAAACCTACTAGCTCCATATTTCTTCTCGAGATGTCCTAAGAATAGCATAGTATTAGCACCATAGAGTTTGGATACTATTTTTGCATTTACAACCCAACTCTCAAATTCAGTATTGAACTTATATCCATCACTTCGTTTCTTATCAAACGAAAGTACAACTCCAAAAGGACCAAATCCCTTAGAAATAGAACCAACACCTCCAAACAATCCATAGTCGCCAGAGTAAATCTTAAACTTTAAATTCTCTTCTACTGAATCAGAAATCCTAAAATCCACTACTCCACCTATAGTATCACTACCATACATGGTAGAATTACCAGACTTCTGAATTCCTACATGATCAATATCATATACAGTAATAGGTAAAGATAAATTCAAATGCCCGCTCTGAATATCATTCAGAACAACCCCATTTAGCGCAACAGACGTTTGACTAAACCTAGTACCTCTTATAGTTAAGTCACTTTGAATATCAAAAATTTGCCTATTCTGTAAGTAAATACCAGCCTCTTCAAGAGGTGACACTATACTACCACCAATGGACCTCGAACTGAAATCCTTAACCACTTCAACATTAGCACTACTCTCTAATCCTACCTTCGTATCAATCACATACTTTTCAAACATCCCAAACCCTAAGCTAAACAAACAGCTAAACATCAAAATCAACACTACTTTCCTCATAACTACCTCCTTAAAATCGAGTACAATAATAATTGTTAACTTTTATTCTTTTCAAGTTAACTAAAAATACATCAAACAATGCATACTTATCATACCAAACTTCTAGCAACTTTCACATCCTTCACTTCTAATCTCCTCACAAATCTCTTAAAATGAGTTATCACCTGCTCAATCTTGTATTTATCTCTATCGTACTGGTACTTGCAATTCCTAAAATCTCTCTCGCATTTCTTCCTCAAAGGATATTTCATCTTGTTATGTATTCTATTCCTGATAAACATGCTATATTGTTACATACTCTCTCCTTCAATGCTTTCTCAATAAAACTCCTCCTGTCCAGAAACACCTTCTTCTACTCAGAGCATACTACTCTTGTCAAACTTTCAACAACCCTAGCCTTACCCTTTTTTACTAATACCTGTCATCACACCAATCTTGATATCTCTTTGACTTTCCTAATATTTATTTATTCTAACACTCTCATCACCATCATAGTATGCTAAAAAATTTTTGTTTGATATGTATATATCTATCCCCAATTGTTCCTACACAACTAACCTTACTTCCCTACAAGAAAACTTTCTAACTCCACAAAACACCTATTCTGCATCTATTTTTGCGGTAATCTTCATAGATTATTCTCTGTATATAGATATAAATTTCTCTGATATTCCTCATAAGAGAGATTATATCCGATTTCATAGAAACGTCAATTTTAATATACTTTCACAAAAACATTTCTCTCATGCCTAATTTTAAGGTATACAGCAATTCTTTAAACACACTTATCAAAAGTTGATAAAAACAGAATGCATTATATATAGTGTTTTTATGAATACAGCTAAAATTCCGCTAACAACTTTTTATATTGTACTTCTCTTAAGTCTTTCTCAAAATATTTTTCCGCAGTATGGTGAACAATATACGGAAGTTGGTGGTTTCCCACCATCTCCCACATACTCCCAGGTTTCTTCTAAAAAAGTACCTAAATTTTATTTTCTTGAGCTATCAAACATACTTACAAACAAGATAAACATTAATTTTGATAATGTAGATATTAAGTACATTTTGAACTTTCTTAAAACTCAAATACCTATACCAACAATTATATCTCCACAGATACCATCAAAAAGCATATCTGTTTCCTCTAAGGATGTACCAATATTCAATGTTATTCAAACAATACTCAAAGTATCTGATATTTATATTCTATACGATGGTAATACACTAATTTTTTTACCCTACCAGGAGTATGAAAAAACTCTAAGAGAAAATTTCCTTTCAACCAAAGTCTACGATATGAAGTTTGTAAACCCCAAAGAAATAAAAGAAATCATAAAACCCTATTTAACTCCTCTAGGTGAAGTTATAATTGACATAGAAAACAACACTATGGTAGTAAGAGATGTAACGATGAACTTTGAAAATATAGAAAAATTTCTAAGAGATGTCGGAGTATCACCTAGGGTAGTCATGATAAAAGTTGATATCATACAAGTTGACAGAAACAACACTTTAGATTATGGATTTGACATAACACTTGATAATATAATAAAAGGTATAACATCTCTATCTTTCCAATCTGCTCCTGTTAATGTTTCTGGGACTGGTTTATTCAGTGTTAAATTTTCTTCTGGAACTTTGGAAAGTGGCAGCATTGTCTCAGGATTAATAAAAACTCTATCAACATATGGTGATGTAAAACTTCTATCATCACCTAGAGTTGTCTGCAGAAATGGTCAAAAAGCAAAAATACTCATAGGCGACAAGGTACCATATGTAAAAAGTATAATTCAAGAACAAACACAAACTAGTACGACAACATCACAAATTGACTTCATAGAAGCAGGTATAAAGCTGGAAGTAGAACCTAGAATAACTCTTCAAGGTGAAATATCAATTGATGTTAAGGTAGGTATTTCTTCTTACAGATTTATTGAGTTAACATCAACATTAAAGTCCCCTCAAATAAACACTACTGAAGGTGAGATAAAAGCTGTAGTAAAAGATGGAGTACCACTAGTTATAGGTGGACTTGAGAAAACTTCAGACATTCTTAAGAAATCTGGTATTCCATTCCTTATGGATATACCCATCTTAGGAGATATTTTCTTCGCTAACATATCAAAATCAACTACAAGATCAACAATAATCATAGTACTAACTCCAGAAATCATTGATTATTCAATACCCAGAAGCATAACTAATGAGTAAGCATTACAGGTAAAACTTAAATTCAATACACCATATCAAATTCTAAAATAATGTTTTACCTTCGACATTACAAATACATCATAAAATGCTTATATATGTTAAAAAGTTATTATAATTTCAGAAAACATCATAAGTCGAAATTACTAGATTTGTAAATATGTTTCTAAGTTGAACATCAACTATTTTATTTTACAAACTTCTTTGAGATTTCAGGCAATAAAATGAAACTAGCTGTAGTTGGAGTAGGTCATGCATTAGGTGGTGATGACTTTGTCGGAATAAAAGTCGTTGAAGAACTCTCGGAAGAGATAAAAAATAGTAATATCGAATTTATAACCACTATGGATCCATCTAGAATCATATCTATACTCGAAGACTATGATTTTGTTGTGATAGTTGATGCGGTTTTTGGGGAGAAAGCAGGTGACATTGTACTAATAGATTACAAAAACTATCCAACCTCTCTAAAACCTATATCTTCTCACGGTTTTGAAGTACCACTCGCCATAGAAACTGCTAAAAAGCTTGGTATAGATGTTGATAAAAAGGTTAGGATAATAGGGATAACTATCACAGAGATAGTTTTATATGAAGATACACTATCTAAAGAAGTTAATTTGTCAGTAAACGAAGCAAAAAACGTTATAAAAAGTATCATAAGCAACCTAAATAACAAAAACTATCAAAACCTTACTAAAAATTCTAATTGACATTCAAGTATTTGTAAAAAATATAAAACCGTCGTTTGATGGCGGTATTAAGCTCAAATTGGTAATAACGAGTAGCAACAAGATTGGGCGGGCGACGGGACTCGAACCCGCAACAACTGGAGCCACAGTCCAGTGCTCTAACCGATTGAGCTACGCCCGCCATAAAATGACACTTGAATTATAAAAATTCTTCTAATGACACTGCAAATATAAACATTTTGAAGTTTCTCAGATCAGCTTTTTAAGAGTTACCTTAAAAGCCAGAATACTTTTCCAGAAAGAAACACCAAACCTTCAGCAAAATTCAAAATAAATTTAATTGAATTACATGAAGTTAATTACTTAGAATTCTACCGTGGTTAGGAGAGGAAGATGAGAAGATCTGGTAGATATCTCTTTACATCTGAATCAGTAACTGAAGGACATCCTGATAAGATAGCAGATCAAATATCTGACATGGTACTTGATGAGTTTATATCAGGAGATCCAAACTCAAGAGTTGCATGTGAAACTGTTGTCACAACAGGTTTGGTTTTTGTAACTGGAGAAATAACTTCAAATATCCACAATATTGATCTTGACGAAAAAATAAGAGAAAAGATAAGGGAAATAGGCTACACTGATAGCTTCATGGGGTTTGATTATAAAAGCGTAGGTATAATATCAAGTATCAAGAAGCAATCTCCTGATATTGCAATGGGAGTTGACACAGGTGGTGCAGGTGACCAGGGCATGATGTTTGGCTATGCTACTGATGAGACACCTGATTATATGCCGCTTACTATATATTTAGCACACAAATTAACCAGAGAATTAGCAAAAGCAAGAAAAACAAAAGAAATACCATTCCTAAGACCCGATGGCAAAAGCCAAGTTACAGTAGAATATGAAGATGGAGTCCCCACAAGGGTTAAAAATGTTGTAATTGCTGCTCAACACTCTGAGGACATATCCCAAGAAGAAATCAGAGAAACAATAATAAACAAGATAATAAAAAAGGTAATTCCCTCAAACTATCTAGATGAAGATACAGAATACTTTATAAATGCTACAGGTAAATTTGTCATAGGAGGCCCCCAAGGCGATGCAGGACTTACTGGAAGAAAGATTATAGCAGACACTTATGGAGGTTGGGCAAGACACGGTGGAGGAGCATTCTCTGGTAAAGATCCTACTAAAGTCGACAGAAGTGCTGCATATATGATGAGATATATAGCTAAAAATATTGTAGCATCAGGTATAGCAAAAGAATGTGAAATTCAGGTAGCATATGTAATCGGAGTTGCTCAACCTGTATCATTGGTTGTGAATACTTTCGGAACAGGAAAAGTTCCTGAAGAAGTAATCGAAAAGGCAATATGGAAAAACTTTGATCTTACACCAAAAGGTATAATAGAGTATCTCAAGCTAAAAAGACCAATATACCAAAAAACAGCAGTTTATGGACATTTTGGTAGAAATCCAAACGAAGAACCTGAATTTACATGGGAAAAAATAGATAAGGTTAACATATTTAAATCCATCTAAACTGCTATGATAATTAGTACTGTTGAATAAAAACAAATTTTATTAGTTTACCAGTACAGGAACTGGTAACAATGAAAAGAATGTTTTATATTGATTTGAGATCTGGAGGGAAGTATGAAAGAATTAGATACAAACACTTTCGAAGAAACCATAAATAAATCGCCTATATGTTTAGTTGACTTTTGGGCTGAATGGTGTGTACCCTGTAAAAGGATTGCACCCATATTAGAAGAACTCTCAAAAGAATATGAAGGTAAAGTCGAGTTTTTTAAAATCAACGTTGATGAAAATCCAGAAATAGCCTCAAAGTACAAAATAACCAGTATACCAACGCTGTTATTTTTCAAAAATGGTCAACCTGTCGACAAAGCAGTAGGCGCTCTACCAAAACAAAATATAAAGCAATTTATAGATACAAATCTGTAATAACAAAATTTGAAGATTAATAGATAAAAATATTTCAAAATCCAATAAATTCCGTTACACATAGAGTTGAATCAACTAGCGAACTATTAATCAGAATAATACTTAAACCAATTTGGTTTGCTGCCAAATTAACTACTAAGGATATTCGTATAGATATGAAATATTTCAAAACTAATAAATTAGAAACAAAATGTCTAGATCTTTTACTTTTAGTATATGACGAACAATAAAACGATCAAGATACGAGGTAAAGAATTTGATTTTTCAATCCACAAATACTGCATGGGTGTTTTAAACATAACTCCAGACTCATTTTACAGTAACAGTAGAGTAAGCATTGACAGTATTCTAAAAGTAGTTGAGAAAATGGTTTCAGATGGAGTTGATATTATTGATATTGGCGGAGAATCAACTCGACCGGGATCTGATCCAGTACCAACTGAAGAAGAACTACAAAGAGTTATACCAGCAATTAAAGAAATCAGGAAACATTTTCCTGAACTACCAATTTCAGTTGATACCTACAAATCCAAAGTAGCAGCTATAGCTCTAGATGAAGGAGCAGATATTATAAATGACATATCTTCAGGAACATTCGATGAAGAGATGGTAAAAGTAATCTCAAAATATCAATGTCCTGTCATACTAATGCATATAAAAGGAACCCCAAAAAACATGCAAGAAAATCCTCAATACAAGGATGTAGTAAGAGAGATAAAAGAGTTTCTAAGAGCAAGAGTAGAAATTTACGAAAACATGGGGACAAAACCAGAAAATATAATAATCGATCCAGGTATAGGATTCGGCAAAAAACTAGAACATAATATACTAATAATAAGACGACTAGCAGAACTAAAACAACTTGAAAAACCAATATTAATCGGCATCTCAAGAAAATCTATGATAGGAATGATGTTAGATGGAATACCACCCGAAGAAAGATTACCAGGAACAATTGTGTTAAATACTATATCACTCCTTAACGGAGCATCAATAATAAGAGTACACGATGTCAAAGAAGGTAAGCAAACCTGTAGAATAGTAGAACAAATCATCTCATACAACACTTTAAAATAAAACAAAACTCTACTCAACTTACAATCTACACACTAAAACCCCTTTTTAACCACCAAACTTATTGAATTAAAGAAATGAATTTTTTATATTTTCTGAAATGGAGAAAACTATGAGAAAATTCACAATTATACTTTTACTTGTTTTCTCAATCAATCTAGTATTCGCAGTTGATTTTTGGCAGTTTAGAACTTCAGTCGGTAGCATATACAATACTGATCTTGAGAGAAAAATGTTTGAAGAATATATAAAAACCAAACGAATTGGAGACATTGAAACCTGGCTTATATTGGCATCAGGAACATATGATCCCAATAGGATATTATACTACAAATCTCTAATAGACAAAATGTCATCTGAAATAAGTAACTCAGTAAAAGATAAGAGAGTATCAAGATATGATTTGGCCAAACTTATTTTTGACTATCTACATCAAAACGTATTTAAGTCATACCTCGAACGATCAACCGACCTAGATCAACTTTTTGATACAGGATACTACAATTGCGTAAATTCAACCGCTATCTATAACATTCTTTTAAAGAGATTTGGTTTCGATCCAAAAGTTGTCCAATTACCAGATCATATTTTTTCGGTAATATATCTAGACAACTATAAAATAGAAATCGAAACAACTGCCAGAAAAGGCTTTGATGTAGTTAGGAACCCAGAAGCAATAAAGGAATTAAGAGAAAGAACATCTTATGTTTATATACCTGAAGGTAAAGGATTTAGAGTAGAAATAGGTGACGAAGGATTAATAGCTTCTATGTACGCAAATCAGGTTTTAAATTATAAGGATACAGGAAACTACACAGAAATACTAAAGGCTTCCATAAAAGCATTGATACTTGAAACAAATTTATTTCTGGCTTATACAAACTTAAGAAGTTCATATATAGGGATTTTTACAGACTATGTTAAAAAGAAAGATTACGAAAATGCCATTCTCTTCGCAGAAGAATCACTACAAATATTCAAAAATGATAGAGAAATAAAAGAACTTTTGTCCTCTTTTTACTATAATCTAGTATTAACCCAAATAGAAACAAAAGATTTTCCAAAGGCTATCAAAACAGCATACTACATAAAGACCAACAAAACCGAATACTATAGTAGTGTAGCAGAACTCACAGATTATCTAGTTATAAACTGGGCAAAAGCTGAAATCCAGAAAGGTAACTACGATAAAGTATTTAATATATTTTCTATCTCATCAAACATAGACAGGAAAAGAACATATAACGCAGGAGTAAACGCTCTAATAGAAATATCCAAAATACTAGCTAATATGAAAGAATATGACAAAGTTATACAATACCACAAAGAGTTTCTTAAGATGTTTCCAGAAGGTAAAGAAGCTGAACAAAATCTTGGCTACTATTATAACTTGTGGGGAGTAGATCTTATGAATATAAGCAAACTTGAAGAAGCAGTGATAGTATTTGAAGATGGTATGAAATCACTTCCAAAAGATAATATACTTAGACAAAACGCTTCAATAGCATATGCTAGACTAGCTCAAATACACTTTGACAAAAAAGATTTTGAAAACTCTCTCAAGTCTATAGAAAGATCAATAGAACTCAACAACTCAAAGCAACTTGATAACATAAGAAGAAACATATACATTGGCTGGGCCAGACACATAGCATTTAGTGAAGAAAATTTCAGAAAAGCAAAAGAAATAACTTCAAAAGGCCTTGAATACTATCCTAATGATCCAGAACTCAAAAGAATATATGACTACGTATCAAAAAAATAGCACTAAATATAGTAATCAAATCAAACATTACCAAACTTAGAAATACTATCTTTTCTGGCATACGCTTAATAGTGTCTCAAAACAAAAATACCACCAAGAAATGAGAAAGAGCGATGGTATAATCACAGTGCGGAGAGGGTGGGATTCGAACCCACGGTAGCACCTTTCGGTACTACGACGGTTTAGCAAACCGTTGCCTTAGACCTCTCGGCCACCTCTCCTAAATTGTTTGCTAAGTATAAACTAATTTACTTTTTTTCTTCAACATTACTCTGAAAAACAGATACTACAAAATCCTTACCTATCTCCACAACAGTATCTTTTGATATTTTTGCTTTTATTATTCCTTTTTCCTCATCTCTTGAGACAAATTCTGCTATTATACCACCTGCTGTAACAAACCTATCACCTTCTTTCATCTGACTTATCTGCTGCATAAGTTTCTTCCTTCTTCTATTTTCTGGAAATATTATAAGGAAGTAAAAAACTACAAACATAAGTATCATTAGTATTAGAAAAGAAATTCCACCATCCTGCATAAAACACCTCTTAATTTTATTATAAATCATAACAAATCTCAATTTCTAAATAAAAAACTAAAGGTAAGATTTTCAGCAAATTTTAATCATTCAAAGAAAGGTTTATTCAAATTATACATAAAACAGCAAAATCACTTTTTACCCGAGTATATAGAAAAATCTATCTGGTTCTTTACATTGTTTAATGCTCTAGTCATAATAATAGCTCTCTTCTGAATAGACTTAGGCGCTGAATGGATCTTATCCAAAACTGAACTATAAGCAGCCTTATATGAATCAAACTTATTCATAATATCAAAATCAGAAGAATCAATAAAATCTAATGGTGTGTGTTTAACATGGAAGAGAAGAAGTTTTTCATACTCATGGAATATTTTTCTAAACTCTCTATAGATTACTTTCAGATAATCCTTGACTATTTGATCAAATTCATCAATCCTATCCAGTAACTCAACCAACAACGACATTTTTTCTACAACAAACTTATAATCTCTCGAATTCGACAAAGCATACTTTATTTTCATAAACGTGTTTGACAAAAACTGGTTATCAACCTCAAAAATTCTCATCTCTCCATCATAATAAATTTCCACACTTTTAGAAAACTTCGACATATTATCAGAAACTAGTATACCAAGATCTGCCAATATCGATATCACATTTGTTTGCCATTCATTTCTGGATATAGCTTCTGTAAGTTTTTTCACATGTTGTGATATATAATCTTTATAATTTTCATTTTCTCTATAGTATATCTCATAAACTTTAAGCTTGCCTCCCTTAAATTCTATTTCACCATTGAACAAGAATTTTATTGTTTTGACAAAATTCGTTCTAGGTTTTGTTGAATTCAAAAACTTGTGATATGTACTTTGATCAATTACAATTTTTGTCTTGCTTGGAGATATAGAATTTGCTCTTGACTGCAACCTTGAAGCAAGGTTCATCAATATCCCTTGAACATCTCCCGACTCACTTATAATCAAAGGAGTAGTAGAATACCCTCCCACTATACCACCAGATATCTCAAAAGGTGGTAAAAAAGGTTCCTCACCATTTTCAACGTTGGATAGTTTGATACTTTTTGAAAACAAATTTACAACATCAAAAGTAGCATTAATTATATCAACAGGATCAGCACCTACTAGTATAACTTCATCACCTCTCTCTCTTCTCGATATAACTCCATATTTTTTGGTTGTACTTTTTATTGTACTTTCAACAAATCTATCAAGACGATGTAATGAATTTATATTCTTACGAGTTTTTTGGCAAAACGCAGTATACCCATGGATGTCAAGAAGAGAAATATATAAATTTGGTATTATTATACTCTTCTTTATGTCTCCGTAGAGAGATGGATATTTCTGATCTGGTATAACTAAAAGCTTCCATAACTCTGTGTAATCATCAAAGTTTAAATCACTAAATATCCCCCAGTATAACCTTTTGATAAGTTTGAAAAGAATATCTAACTCTTGCTTTGAAATCTTCGCTGAAACATTCTTAGCCAAAAATTCTTTTAATGATGAAAACGTTGTAATTTTAGAACCTAAAATGAGGTTAACAATCTCTAAAAAATTACTCATTACAAAAAGTAAAAGGGGGATACCCCCCTTTTAGCTACTCGCTTATAGCATCTTCAACATCAAGTTGAAGCTCTTTTAAAGCTTTATCAGCCTTCATATCATTGTTAAGTACTTTCTGTATGTACTCATCAAGTATATCTCTTATTTCAACCCATTTTACAGGCCTTTTGAAATCTGTAACATATTGTAAAGCATCAAGATAAACTTTACTGTCAACCTGTGGTTGGTTTCTAACAATTGCTGATGCTTTTAAGAATGCATCACTATAGGCAACAGACTTTCTAATAGGTATAGCAAGACCACTGTTAGCAACATCTTTTTGAATCTCAGGACTTGATAAGAACTTAACAAGCTTCCAAGATAACTCTGGATTCTTAGTTGTAGAATATATACAATATGCTACAGTAAATAGAGTTGATGCTCTCTTAACTTTACCTTTTGGCATTTGTGCAACATTCCATTTGAACTTAGTTATATCTCTAAATCTCAAAGTAGCCCATCTCCCATAAGCAGCCATACCTGCTCTACCATCAACGAACATAGCTTCTCCACCACCAAAATCTCTAGAAGCAGTTATCTTAGGAACAACTTTATGAACCCAAATTAGGTCTGCTAAGAATTGTATTGCTTCAGCATTAGCTTTGAGATAAGGCTCCTTACCCAAAACAAAGTTTCCATCCTTATCAAAGAAAGTACCACCGTTAGCGTAAACCCAATTTCTCCACCAGTTAGCCCAAGTCTCTAATACAAAACCATATTGATCAATATTACCATCTCCATTCAAATCCTTGGTAAGCTTCTTAGCAGCATTTAAAAAATCATCCCATCCCCAGTTATCATTAGGATAACTAACTCCAAATTTGTCAAACATATCAATATTGTAATAAAGAACAAGAGTTGTAAAGTCCTTTGCTATACCATATAACCTTCCTTTGTATCTAAATTCATTAAATGGTGCCTCAAAGAAATCAGGAACATTAACCTCATCTTTATCTCTGTTCAAGAAATCGTCAAGTTGTAGCAAATGTCCCCTTGAAACAAGTCCAGCAAAATCCTCTATATCAAGGTAAAAAACATCAGGAGGAGTACCACCAGCTATCATAGTTTTTAGTTTTTGTCCAAAACTTAATGAATCAACATGTATTCCTTCTATCTCAACTCCAGGATTTTGTTGGATAAAATTGCTTATATACCCAAGAACAACTTCTTTCTCTTCAGGAGTACCCCAATACATAAAAACTAACTTATTCTGTGGAGCACCACACGACCATAACACAACACTCGTAGCTAACACAAGAAGCATGAATAAATATTTTACCCTATACATACATACCTCCTCTCAAGTTAACCATAATTATAAATATGAAGGTAGTACTTGTAAAGAAAATCTTGTAAAAATCTATTCTCTGCTAATCAAACTTAAATTTTATCATAAAACATAAAAAACTGTGAAAAACAAGATACCTAACATTTAAAATCTTCGGCAGTTTAGAGGACATATGAGAGTCGTAATTTTTTTTAATCTCATCTTATTGATTTTAGCAAATATAGCAATAGGAAATGACACAATAATAGTAAAAGCGGTCGGAGATACCATGCTAGGGTCAGTAACTCCAAAAACAATTCTTCCCCCAAGACAAGGAGAAGAATTCGTAGAAAGTATAGGAGATTATCTAAAAGGAGCAGACATAGTATTAGCCAATCTTGAAGGTGCGTTCATAAAAGATGGATTCAGACCATCAAAGTGTGGAGGCAAAAAAAACTCTTGTTACGAGTTTGGTATGCCAACATACTTAACAAATGCGTTTAAAAAATTGGGTTTCAATGTAGTATCTTTCAACAATAACCATGTTATGGACTACGGTAGAGATGGATATAATTATACACTCCATCTCATAGAAAAATTAGGAATGAAGTATGCAGATATGGAAAACTATGCTGTAATGAATGTAAAAGGTAAACAAGTCTGCATAGTTGCATTTGGATTCAGTGGAGGTAAATACTCAATACTAGATGTACCAAAAGCAAAACAAACGATAACTTCACTGAAAGAGAAGTACGATATTGTAATAGTATCTTTTCACGGGGGTGCCGAAGGTAACTCAGCCATACACACTAAAGATATTAACGAATACTTCCTTGGTAGTAATAGAGGTAACGTTGTCAAATTTGCAAGAGGTGTAATTGATGCAGGAGCAGATCTCGTAATAGGACATGGACCACATGTTCTAAGAGCAATTGAGATATACAAAGGTAAACTTATAGCATATTCTCTCGGTAATTTCCTAACCTATGGAAACTTTAATATAAAAGGTAACGGAGGTATAGGTGGAATACTTGAAGTTCATCTAACAGCAAAGGGTGAGTTTATAAAAGCAAACTTTATACCAACTATACAAATACCTCCAGGAATACCAGTATATGATAGAGAGAAAAGGGGTATATCTCTAATAAATAGGCTAGGCAAAGAAGACTTCCCACAATCTTATTATAAGTTTGAATAAATAACATATCAATAAAACAAACGTGGAATAAAGCTATTGAAAAATAGAAAGTATAAATTTTGAGCAAAAATTTATTTAAAAAATCATTAAACTACATGATTTAAACGAAATTGTACAATACAAAGTAGTTATCAACTTAAAGTATTATCATATCAGTTGTTAAACTTGTTAAAACTTCCGAGGAATTTTTCTTAACAAAAACCATATTTTCTATTCTTACACCAAATTCATTAGGAATGTAAATACCTGGTTCGATTGTTACAACCATTCCCTCTTTTAGTTCATCTTCGTTGTCTTTTGATATAAAAGGATATTCATGTATCTCAAGACCTACGCCATGTCCTGTGGAATGAGTAAAGTATTCACCATAACCGTACTTCTCTATAACACTTCTAACCCTCTTGTCAAGATCTTCAATTTTTATACCACTTCTAACATAAGCAATACCTTCATTAAGAGCTTCAAGAACTATGTTGTACACATCTTTCATTTTCTGAGTCGGAGTACCCAGAAAAACAGTCCTAGTTGTATCGGTACAATACATATCCTTCTTTATACCAAAATCGATAACTATTGGCTCTCCATTTGATATAACCTTATTAGAAGCTCTACCATGAGGCATTGAAGATCTAATACCAGAAGCAACTATTGTTTGAAATGACATTTCATCTGCGCCCTTAAGTTTTAAGTAATACTCCATTTCTATTGAAATCTCTCTCTCCGTAACACCAGGTTTTATAAATTTGAGTATGTATAAAAAACCCTCATCAGAAAGAAGTAAATTATTCCTCAAAATATTCAACTCATTCTCATCCTTGACTGATCTTACTTTATCTGAAAGATACTCTCTAAAATATATCTTCACATTTCCTACAGAAAAATGATCATCCCTTAGAGATAAAAGCTTTTTATTAAGACCAAATAATCTTTTATCTTTTGCTGTATCAATAACCTTTATAAAATTACTAACTCCTGCATTTGTAGAACATATAAATATTTCAGGAGATTGTATGTCTATAAGTATATCGATAAGCTCAGAAAAAATCTTTGATTTATCTACTAACCTAACGTCAAAAATAGAAGTATCCACAGAACTATTCACTTCATTCAAGAACATTTTAGTCGTTATCAAATAAGATTTAGGATTACTCAACACAAGATAGCCAAAATCACCAGTAAACCCTGAAAAGTAAAACAAATCTTCAAGTTTTGATGTTATGAAAGGGCTACCTGCTGTCTGAATCAACATTCTATCAATTCTCGATCTATATATATTAGACATAGTTACCTCAAAACTTAGTTTTTTTAATTATTAATTATCAAACTCTTAAAACTTTCGTTTCAAAAAAACTCCATTGGAAAACGAATAAAATTACCAAATAAGTCAACACCTAACAAAGTACAATGAAAGATTACATTTCTTTAATTATAGAAGAGATTTCCTCTAAACTCGTGAAAGAATTTATAAATATATCAACTAATTCAGGGTCGAGCTGTGTACCCTTTGATTTTTTAATTTCTTCTAACGCAAATTCGAAAGGCAATCCTTTTCTATAAGGCCTATCTGAAGTCATAGCATCCAAAGTATCCGCTATAGAGATTATTCTAGCAAATATAGGTATTTCTTGACCTTTTAGTCCATCAGGGTATCCTTTACCATCAAATCTTTCATGATGGTATTTTATACCCTCCAAAACTTCATCCAACCCATCTATAGAACTAAGTATATTGTATCCTATCACTGGATGCTTTTTTATTACTTCAAACTCTTCATCAGTTAAGGTACCAGGTTTTCTCAAAATACTATCAGGTACTCCTATCTTACCTATATCATGAAGTATTGCCGATAATTCAAGTTGTTTTATCCTTTTTTGAGAAAATCTCAAAGCATTACCGAGTTTAATGGAGTATATTTGAACCCTAAATGAGTGTCCTTTTGTATATTCATCCCTAGCTTCCAAAGCAGTTATAAGAGACTTTATTATACTACTCGATATACTGTTTAACCTTTCATAGAGAAGAGAATTTATTATATTGATTCCCAAGACTTCACTAATAGTTTCTAATATTCTAAGATCATCATCTGAAAATTCTGTTTCCTTAAGTTTATTTATTACCTCAATAACACCTATTATTTTCCCAAGAGGTCTTATAGGAACAGACATTAAAGATTTAGTAATAAAACCACTCTTTTCATCAACTCCACTATAGAAATCTGGGTGATTACTAACATCATTAACTATGAGAGATTTACCAGTTCTAACAGTATAACCAGCTACACCTTTATCTATTGGTACTCTTATTTCTTTTATTCTATCACTCTTTTCACTATCAACAACTTTAAAGTACAAATCATTACTTTTCTCATCTCTTAAAAGTATTGAAGAAGCTTGTACATCCAAAAGTTTCTTAGTTATACTTGTAATTTTCTCTATAACCTCATTTATATCTTCAACTTCAGTAGTCTCTTTCAATATTCCAATAAGTTCGCCAAAAACATAGTTTTTATCATATAAATCCTGAAAAGAATAAAAATTACTAACAACACTCTCTATCATACTTAACTCTTGGTCAGACAAGTTACTAGAATTAACGAAAATCCTCACTAATACTTTTTTATGTAGCTTTCTACTACTAAGTAATAAATCAAAATAATACCAACTACTTCCATCGTCAAAAGATTTAAGTTTTTTAGATATTTCACTCTCAAGGATAACATCCTTAAGAAGGAGTGATCTCTCCGACTTAAATATTGACAAAAAACCTTTACGGGTTTCTATATAAACTCCAAAAGGTATATCTTTACCTAAAGCATATGTACAAATTTCTCGAAAATCTACATCGAAAATATCATTCTTCTCCTTCAAAATATTCATGAATATATTTGTCAAACTAAATATTTTCTGAAACATACTCTTTAAGTATCTCCCTGAGATCTAGTCTTTTTATCAACTCTACTCTTCTACTTGTTTTACTCTCCCAAACTATTCCAAAAGTGTTTGATCCAGTATAGTAAAGCTTTTTATCCTCGTCAATTCTGATATTACTTTTTATAAAATTAACAACACAATCAAAATGGAAAGTATGATCAGAAATAACAATATTTGAAGGATCTTTGTAACAATTCTCACCACAGATAGGGCAAACACCTATCACTACACTAGTATCAACTGAAAAACTTACATAACTTTTAACAAACTTATTTTTTTGGTTTAGCAGTTTACGCCTTTCCTTTTTACTGTGATCATTAAAATTCTTATTTTTCATTTTATATTCTCCCACCACTTAATAAAATAATCAACATCTAATTTATACACAAGTGTTTCTAATTCCTGCTTCGACACACCTGAAAGTTTGTAAACATCATCTACTTCTGCTAGCTGTCTTGATAAAAGTTTCAAGTAATGCACATCTGAGATTTTTTTTGGTTTTCTAAACTCTCTAAGTATTCCAAATAACAACTGTTCCCTTTGGATTATACTAAGGGATTTCCAAGTTTCTACTATTCTCTTTCTAAACAGATACGGTGTTTCGATACGCCTTCTATCATAAGGTGATAAAATATTCACACAATACCAACATATCCCTTCATGATAACTAAATTGCTCAATAATTTCACTAGGAAACATATGTCTATAACAAGACTTACAAAACAGAAGCTCCTTCTTAGCAAGAGTAGCATTCTTATCATAAATTCTAAGATCTTCAGATGAATAAATACCCAAAAAATCAAACACATGCGAAGGTAAAATATCTAAAGTTATTAATCTTTCACTTATGAAAAGGTCAATGTTATTTTTGGAGTAGATTTTCTTGAACTTATTATCCTTTACAATAAACTCCGAATATATGTTATCACTCTTCCACCAAGCCTCAAGAATTGGAGTCGTATAAAAAAAATTCCAAATTTTCTGAAATGTAAAACTAGAGTCATTCATAAACCATTTAACAAAGAATATATTTTTGAAATCGTCGTAATCTTTAACTGTTTGCAAATTAATAAAAACGTATAAATTAGTTCTATTTGAAACTATTCTATAATGTGCCAAGTCTCCAACCATCACAATATAATTATCAAAAAAATCACTCGTTATCTCAAGAAAATTGATAACCGAATTTCAACTAATAACCCAAACAATTATCTGAATTTTTCTGGAAACCCCCCACCTTTTTTGAGTGTCTGAAAAATTTTTGCGTCCAGTTAGATTAGTATAATTATATTTGACTATTCAAAGTAGTCTAAAAACCATATTTTTACCGTATCTCCAGATACCAAAATGTTTTGGTATCTCCAAAAGTTCGTTTCCGGAAACCCCCAGGGGTTTTTGCAGCATCGGAGGTTTCCAGAAAAAAATGTTGCAAGTTGTAATCTCAATGTTTATAATACTTTTGTAATTATTAGTCGCTCTAAAACATATCAAATTGAATACCAAAATATTTTGTATTTATGTTATGGTTTTTACCTACCCTTTCAGGGATTGAAACCCGTAGTAGTTCATGTAAACGGCAAGATAGACTTTCCTGTTTTTACCTACCCTTTCAGGGATTGAAACTGGTAAGGACTGTATGCCAAAGTAATTACAAAGCTTAGTTTTTACCTACCCTTTCAGGGATTGAAACATGGCTTGAAGATAGAAAACTATCTACGCAATCCTAGTTTTTACCTACCCTTTCAGGGATTGAAACTGATATACTTCATAGGCTTCATCTCTTCCTCTTTAGCATCGGTTTTTACCTACCCTTTCAGGGATTGAAACCTGGTCTTCGGATCTTTTCGCTTGATCCGAACTTTGGTTTTTACCTACCCTTTCAGGGATTGAAACTTTCAATGAGCATCCAATAGACATTCTAAAAACAAGGTGTTTTTACCTACCCTTTCAGGGATTGAAACTTTCGTCTATCCTTAGATAGACTATTCTATCTTTCATGTTTTTACCTACCCTTTCAGGGATTGAAACGTAGTATTAAAACAGTTAGAAGTTGCGTTAAAAAATGCAGGTTTTTACCTACCCTTTCAGGGATTGAAACGCCAAGAAATCGAATAGACCCATGCACGAATTATGAGTTTTTACCTACCCTTTCAGGGATTGAAACGATATTTCCAAGCTGCGTCTCATCCTTCAAGATGAGAGTTTTTACCTACCCTTTCAGGGATTGAAACAACCTTGAGCTTCATTTGCAACTTCATACACATACCTGTTTTTACCTACCCTTTCAGGGATTGAAACAGCCTATCATACGCGTCGTTGCTAATGCGCTTGAGGTTTTTACCTACCCTTTCAGGGATTGAAACTATACGAAATTCTTTTTTGAATGGCCTTCTCTAAAAAGTTTTTACCTACCCTTTCAGGGATTGAAACACGTAAACTTTTTCTTTTTTCAAATATTTTTCTACAAGTTTTTACCTACCCTTTCAGGGATTGAAACCGGGTTCGAAATAAACGATATCCTTCTCCTCGCTCATATACACGTTTTTACCTACCCTTTCAGGGATTGAAACTACTGCAAGAAGTCCTGAAAGCGATGTAAGAAGATGGAGGTTTTTACCTACCCTTTCAGGGATTGAAACATATTACCAAGGATGGCTTGCTGAAATTGCTAGCAACCAGTTTTTACCTACCCTTTCAGGGATTGAAACTGCAAAAGCTATGACCACAAGCATAGATGCTATCCTTGGAGGTTTTTACCTACCCTTTCAGGGATTGAAACCCTCAAAGAGAAGAATATCTGAATATCATCTCCGAAATGTTTTTACCTACCCTTTCAGGGATTGAAACTGTACATACGAGAGTGTTTTGAATTTTCGTTTACCATTTCTTGGCGTTAGGTATTGAGGTGTTTGTCAGACTTTAATCTTTGAGTTTGTGTATAATGACAAATGGAAAACTTTTGGTAGTATGTTTTATATTTGTTATGTATAACCATCGTTTGAATTCTATGTAAGAGTCTTGGTGGTATATGTATATATCCTACACAAAAGAGTTAATATTGCAATACTTCATGCCATTGTTTGTGTGTCTTGCTATTTTACTTCTGGCTTTTTTGCTCTTTCCGAATGTTTATCAAAAAATGTTTGTATCGGATCCAAACCCTGGATTTGGAGATACACCATATTACATCGGTATTGCCAAAGATGGATACTCAAATCCTGCAGAATGGGCTTATTATCCATTATATCCATTGTTTACCAAAGTTTTTGGTATCTTATTACCTCTACCTTTGGAAAAGATTTCTGTAGTTTTGTCTATTTCGGTATTTTTGGTTTCTATTCCAGTAACTGTTGTTGTCTTCAAGAAACTACTCCATGAAAAATTGTATCTCATATTTATTCTGCTATACCTTACAAATCCAATGATAATTTTTCATTACCTAGGATATACTGAGAGTCTTTTTTCTTTATTGCTTATTATTTACATCTACTTTTTATCTTCAGCTAAACCAAGTTTGTTCTTAAAAGTTCCATTAATCTTTATACTTTCAATTCTCATAAGCCTTACAAGACCTGTATTGTTACAATTCATCTTTTCGGTCTTACTTGCTTTGTCATTGATGTATATTATCAGAAAAGAAACAAGTAGAGAAGAGTTTATTTTGGGAATAGTGTCAGTCGCAGGAGTATTAGTGGGATATATGATTTTTGGAGTGTATGCGTGGTATTTAACTGGGGATTTTTTTAAACCGTTCACAGTTCAGTCTTTGTGGGATAAAAAAGTTGGTTTATACCTCCATAATCTGTGGGCCAAAGGTACAACTATGGATATAATAGCATTGTATATGGGAATATTTATATCGATATACTTGGTGTATAAAGTGCTTAAGTATTTAAAGTCTGGAGAGACAGAGTTTGTACCGAAAAAGTTTGAATTTTGGTTCTCAATAGGAATTTTGATATCTCATGTAGCTATTGTTTTCTTTACACAAGATGGTGATTTAAGAAGTTTGGGTAGGTATGTCTTTTCAATACCTACTACATTCCTAGCACTGGGAATGCTTATCCCCAAACCTAGTAGGTTGAGTTTCGTTATTCTCTACTTTACAATTTTCTTGTCTTCGATTAGCCTTTTGTACTGGTTTTATATGTATTCTAATACTCTATGGGTTGGTTGATTTTCTTATGTTCTGACTTCTTAAACATTGTAATTGCTAGATTGGAATTTTGAAAATTTAGTTATATGAGTAATAGATTTGTGGAAATAGGTAAGATAGTTGATAAATTTAAGTTAGATAACCAAATAAAAGTAGAGCCTCTTGTAGATGATAAGTACTACCTTAAGGAAGTTAAAGAGTTCTACATAAAAACGCTAACAGGTTTTAAGGAATTGCATCTATCTTTTGATTTTTTCTCTTCAGAGAATGTTATTTTCAGAGTTGAGAATGTCAGACCAGAATTGTTAGATTTCCTTAAAGGAAAATTTATCTATACAAAATACGAAAACCTACCTAAGCTCAAAGATAATCAGTACTACATAGCAGACTTAGAAGAATGTGTAGTCTATGAATATAATGGAGATAATCTAGGTAAAATCAGTAGGATACTCACAGATGGTAGATTATTCTTCTTAGAATTTTCTTCTTTTATCATACCATTTACACCTAGATATGTTGAGAAAGTTGATGTAGAGTCAAAAATCATAAAATTAACAAAAGTTTTTTCAGATGAGAAGGATTATCTTAAATAGCTAGATTTTTTGAAACTTTACCGAAACTTCATATTATGAAAAGTGAAATAATGTTTTCAATAGTTGTAATATCTGTTTCAATCTTAGCTTTGGTAGTTTCGATATCTTTTGTTTTCTCAAGAGGTGGTATTATCGATACTATAAAGAAAGAGAGAGAAATAGCATATCTTAAAGAGCAGGTTGTCCGTTTGGAAAAAATGAATCAAGATAAGAAGAAACAGTTGGAAATGTTGAAAAATGATGTGGAGTACAGAAAATCAATAACAAAAGGATTGGGTATAGATGTTGAAGAAGGAGAGTATGTTTTTAGGTTTGAAGATTACAAGGGAAACGTTATTATTGATTCCCAAAAACCCCAAAGCTTGTTTATAGATAAGATTTCACTATTTATAGCAGTTATTTTCTCTATACAAGTTTTGGTTTTTTTATTGATTTTGTCAAGATATGTGATTAGGACTATTAAGGATAATAGGAATTAGCTATCTTGAAGTGTTTTTTATTAAACCTGAATATTCAATCTACGTGATTTTTGATTTTATATCTTCTAATATTTTTAATGCTTCTACTGGTGTAGTTGAGTTTATGTCAATCGATTTTATATATTCTAGTAATTCTTTTATGTTTTCCGGAATGTTGTATGAGAAGAGAGGGAGTTGTATTAGAGTGCTTAACTGTTCTTTTGAAAGATTTTCACTGAGTATTTTTTGAGTTTTTTCGAGTTGATATAGAATATCATTTGCTTTATTGATTACAGGTGTTGGTATTCCTGCTATTTTAGCTACAAATATTCCATAGCTTTTGTTTGCTATACCTTTAACGACTTTTTTCAGAAATATTATCTCTCCTTTGTACTCTCTAACGGCCATAGTGTAATTTTTAATACCTCTTTTTTCATCATCACCCAACCTTGTGAGCTCATGGTAATGCGTTGCGAATAGAGTTTTCCCATACTTCTGTGGATTGTTTGCTATGTAGTCAATTACAGCCCAAGCAATTGAAACACCATCAAAAGTTGATGTACCTCTACCTACTTCGTCCATCACTATAAGACTTCTAGGAGTTGCATTTTTGAGAATATTTGATACCTCTATCATCTCGACAAGGAACGTACTCTGACCTAATGCTATGTAGTCACTAGCACCTATCCTTGTGAATATCTTATCTATGATACCTAGTCTAAATTCTTTCGCGGGTACAAAAGATCCTATGTGAGCCATTATAGCAAGTAGTGCATTCTGACGTAGATAAGTTGATTTACCTGCCATGTTTGGCCCTGTAAGTATTATTATTCTATTACTGTAGTTATCCATGTACGTGTCATTGGGTACAAATTCTCCTTTCGGAAGGTACATCTCAACAACAGGATGTCTTCCCATTTTAACTATAAATTCAGTTCCATCAGTAAATTCCGGCTTACAGTAGTCATTCTCAATTGCTAAAACTCCAAATCCTGAAAATACATCTATCTCACTTACTACGTCGGAAATTTTCTTAATGTCCTTGTAATACTTAGAAACTTCTGATAAAAGATATGAATATATCTCTTTCTCCAAAAATTCTATTCTTTCAGAGGAGTAAACGACCTTGTATTCAAGTTCTTTTAGTTCTTGTGTTATAAATCTCTCTGCGTTTACAAGTGTTTGTTTCCTTTCGTAGTCAGATGGTACAAGATTAAGATTTGGTTTTGATACTTCTATATAAAAACCCATAACCTTATTATATCCTACCTTGAGAGAACTAATACCGGTTCTGATTCTCTCTCTTTCTTGGATTTTCTCAATATAGTCTTTTACATTTTTAGTAATCTCTCTCAGTTCATCGAGTTCATTGTTTACTCGTTCTTTTATTACGCCACCGTTTTCAAAACTATTTGGAGGATTGTCTACTAAAATGGTATCTATAAGCTTGTAGATTTGTTCTGTAGTTTCTGGAATTGATACATCAAAGTTTCTCATGTAATCACCAAGTAAAGTTGCTAGTTTGATGAAAGCCTTGATAGAATTCTTCAGGTTTATAAGTTCTTTAGGTGTTGCTCTTTTGAAAGATATTCTACTACTTATTCTCTCTATGTCTGCTATCTCCGAAAGTAAAGATCTTATATCATTCAATCTTGTGTGATTGTTAACAAAATACTCTGTTTTTTTTAGTCTATTGCTTATAACTTCAATGTTTATAGGGGGGTTTAGTATCATCTTTCGTAGTAGTCTTCCTCCCATAGGGGTTATAGTTTTGTCCATTACCTCAAGCAAAGTGTACTTTCTACTACCATCGAGTAAGTTGGAAACTAACTCAAGGTTCCTTATTGAAAAGTCATCTATCTCCATGTATGTTTTGTTGTCAATAAAAGAGATACTTGATATACCTACATCTTCTGACATCTGAGTTTCTTCAAAGTATCTTACAGTTGCTCCTATTGCTATTTTCTCTTCTTCATTCAGGGTGCCGTTTATGTTAGCATTTTGAGAGTGTTTTTCAAAAAACTTAATGCACTCGTCTTTGTCGAAAAACCATTCGGGATAGGATGTTATTGTTATGCTTTTAAAACCAGATAGAATTGGAGAAATTATATGGTTTGAAAGTAGATTGCTAGGTATCAAAACTTCTGCTGGCTGGTATTTCGTGAAAAGTTCCGTGAATTCTTTCTTTAGTTTGTACATTTCTTCTTCATCTGATACTTTGGATATCTCTTTAGACAGTCTTACTTTTTCAACTAGTATTTCTCCTGTTGATAAATCTCCAAATACTCCTATTATATAGTTCCCTATTGAATAAATTGTTAGTAGAAAGTTGTTTAATTTTGTTTCAAGTACGTCAACATCTGTTATAGTACCTGGAGTGATTATTTGGACTACTCCTCTCTTAACTATACCCTTTGCTAGAGATGGATCTTCTAATTGCTCACATATTGCTATTTTGTACCCACTTTTTACAAGCTTGTAGATGTAGTTCTTTGAAGAATGTGCTGGAAACCCACACATTGGTAAATCATTCCTAGAAGTTAAAACTATGTTTAGTATTCTTGAAGCTTCGTACGCATCATCTCCAAAAAGTTCGTAGAAATCACCTAACCTAAAAAGTAACAATTTATCTTTGTGCTTCTCTTTTATTGAAAAATATTGTCTTATCATTGGAGTTGAAACTTTAACATCAATTAGACTAATTTCCTCTCTGTTGTTACTCATACTCAAGATATTATAAAACCTCAATGTGTTGTCTAAAAAAATTTTTTTAGACAAGAGTTAGATACTGGAAGACAATATAACAGACAAATCGTAATCTTGGAGATTTAGACCTAGTGATAGTGTACTATGAATATTTCAGTTACATTCAATTTGGTTTTCACCAAGTTATTAAATGAATAGTCTTACTGATTTCCTATTAGTTTGTGTTTAGTTGTATAATCATCTGGGCCTAGAGATATGAGTTCACTATCTTTATTGTTTACTTCTATTTCCATTTTCTTTTGAAATTCTTTTAGTTTTTTTCTTAGATCTGGGTATTTTATAGATAATATTTTTACTGCTAATATACCTGCATTTTTTGCGTTGTTTATAGCGACAGTTGCTACAGGTACACCTGCCGGCATTTGAACTATTGAGAGCAATGAATCTAATCCATTTAGATTAGTTGTTTTTACAGGTACTCCTATTACGGGTAGTGTTGTGATTGATGCTGTCATTCCTGGTAAATGAGCTGCTCCACCTGCTCCTGCTATTATAACTTCTATACCTCTTTCTTCAGCTGTTTTAGCATACTCAAACATTTTCTGAGGTGTTCTATGCGCAGATACAATCCTAATCTCGTAGTCTATTCCAAACTCTTCAAGTACTTTAGCTGCTTCTTTCATAATAGGTAAGTCTGAATCGCTACCCATTATTATTCCTACCTTCATATCTATCTCCTTTTGCCTTTATTTTGCTCTTTACAAGATTTGCTTTTTGTATAAGATTGTCTATATCTCTGTCAATTATTGTAATGTGTCCTAATTTTCTTAAAGGAAAAGTTTCTTGTTTTCCATAGATATGTAAGTATGTTCCAGGTATTGACAATACTTCCTCTACACCTTCATATACAACATCTCCGTAGTATCCTTCCTCCCCAAGAATATTTATTGTAACTGCAGGTATGAGTAGTTCTGTGCTACCAAGTGGTAATCCTAATATTGCTCTTACATGTTGCTCAAACTGACTTGTAGCACATGCTTCTATAGTATAATGTCCTGAATTGTGTGGTCTAGGTGCTATTTCGTTTACCAAAACTTTTCCATCTTTTGTCAAGAAAAATTCAATTCCAAAAACTCCAACACCATCAAGTGCTTCAATAGTCCGTATTGCTAATTCTTTAACCTCATTCTCAACCGATTCTTCTATTCTAGCAGGTGCTAGAAGAAAATCAAGTATGTTGCCTTTGGGATTGAATACCATTTCAACAACAGGAAAAACTTGAACCTGCCCTTTCGTATTTCTAGCAACAATCGTTGCTAATTCTTTATCTATCTCGACAAACTCTTCAACGTAGGAAGGAGACTTTATAGCATTTTTCAAATCATCCTTACTTTTTATTACAAATGTGCCTCTTCCGTCATATCCTCCTCTTCTTGCCTTCTGTACGCATGGAAATATCTCTATTTCTTCTACACTGTTTATTACCTTAAATTGTGGTGTAGGTATATTGTTGCTTTTTAAAAACTCCTTTTGTATTAGTTTGTCTTGAATTGTTTCTAAAACCTTTGGTGATGGAAATACTTTTTCTGAAAAGGAATGTAGTATAGATGTATCAACGTTTTCAAGATCGTATGTTATAACATCTGAGACTTCTATTATTTTTTCGATGTCTTTTGGATTTTTGTAGTCTCCTAGTATATGTTTTGCTACCATACCTGCCGGCGCGTCTGGTTTTGGATCCAATACTACAACATTAAACCCCATCTTTCTAGCTTCTTGGGAAGTCATCTTAGCTAATTGTCCACCACCTAGTATTCCTATGGTTAAGTTCATATCGCTAATTATTATGAATTATTTGATGCTTACAATGATAAATTAAGATTTTTAAACTCAACTAAAGCTGTGTACCTTTTAATTCTAGGTTAGAAGGTTTAGATGGTAGTAGATTATTTTTTAAATTTTACTTTATTGAATTGATATCTAGGAATTCATCAAATAATATTGATATTGCCATACTTCCATATATTGTATCAAGTATAGCTTCTACATACTGTTTGTGAGAGAGTAATGTACCATCTTTGTTTATCAGGACGAGAGGTGGTGAAATTTGAATTTTTACACCAGAATTATATAAAGAAGAAATTGCATTCCCGCTTATTTGGTTTGCTATTTCTCCTATAACATCTCTAAATAATTCCTTAAATTCTTCATTTGACATGTTCTCAATTGATTTTCCATAGACTTCTTTAACCATGTTATCAACCATTTTTACTGATAAGCCTCTATCGAATTCAAATATTATATACCCCTTTATATCTTCTTTGAATTCTATTAAAACGGCAACAGATTTGCTTATCTTTTTTTGCTTTTTTATTGATGTTTTATTTCTGTAGAGCTCAAGTCCACTTAAGTCTTTAACTACCTTTATGCTTGATGAGACAAATTCCAGTACTATTTTGGGATCCATAGGATAATTATCTATGACTTATTAGACTTACTTTAATGAAAATGTTCAATGAAATTAAAATAAATGTTAAAAGATTATGTGTAAGATTTAAATCACACTTTTCGATGTACATGAAAGTAATTTAAAAACACCTATTCTCGCTTTGATACTTACATAAGGAGTTTTATGTTTTTCATTTATCTAACTTTATAAATTATCTTTGTAATCATTTAAAATTCTTAAAAAGAGGTAAAAGTTATGGATTTCCTCCTGAGTCTTGTTGTTGTTATATTGATAAGTGGTATTTTTGGTGTTTTATGGAACTTTATAAGCGAGAAGTTCTACTATAGAAGTGTTCTTTTGGGGTATTTAGGTGCGGCTGGATTATCAATACTTGGAGGGGTTATAGGGTTTTATTATTTGGGATTTATAGTTAACTTTTTGGTGATGGGTACTAATATAAATTTCATAGCTGTTCTTTTGGGAGCGTCTATAGTGTTATGGATTGCGTCAAAAGTAAATCCCGTAAATAAGTAATGATTTAATGAGGTTATTCTTAAGCTATATAAAAAAACATAAGATACTACTTTCAGTAAGTGTGTTGCTAACTATCATAACTACTTTGACAACTGTAGTTTTACCTGTACTAGCTGGTAGAATGCTAGGTGGTATATTCAATCCGCAAGTTCTTATAGAGAATACAATAAGAGTAGTAATTGTTGGTCTTCCTGTAATAGCTGTTTGGTCATTGTCAAAGTACTTTTCATCTCTGTCTATAGTTGTGTTAGCACAAAAAGTTGTTTTTGACATAAGGAATGAAATGTATAGAAAGTTAACTGATATTAAACCTTTGGTTTTCAAACAGAAAAGTGGTGGTGAGTTTATATCTAATATCCTTAACGATGTTCAAGTCTTAGAGAATTTTATAACAACAGGATTTCTTGAGCTTGTTAAAAATCCGTTGATAATAGTTGGTTGCATAATACTACTAGTCTATACTAGTTGGAAGTTAACTCTTGTTATACTACTTATAAGTCCTATATTTGGTATTGTTTTGCTAATTGGTAATTTAGCTAAGAAGGTTTCTGAAGACATACAGAGCAGAATATCGGATACTACGTCATTGATGAGTGAATCAATATACGGTATAGAAACGATAAAAAGTTTTGGTGTTGAAGGTAAGTTTAGAGATAAATTTTTTAGTTATAGTTCTGAATATACTTCTTCACAGATAAAGTTTAGTAGATTTGGAGTATTACCAGTTCCGGTATCAGATTTCTTCGGAGCTTTAGCGGTTGTAATTGTAGTTGTTGTAGGGGCTCTTGAAATAAAAAGTGGTAATTTATCTTATGAGAATTTTGCAACATTTATAACTACTATATTTTTTATTTCTCAGCCTCTAGCTATAATGGGTAGTCAGTTTGTGTTACTGCAAAGAGCGCTTACAGCATTGGAAAGAATTCAAAAACTTTTCTCATTAGATGATGAGAAAAACATTGATGGAATAAAAAGCGTTAAGAATGGTAAGGTTGAGTTTAAGAGAGTGTTTTTTGCTTATGAAGGAGAAAGGTTTGTATTAAATGATATAAGCCTTAAAATAGAAGATGGAGAGATGGTAGCTCTTATAGGTCCTTCGGGTAGTGGAAAATCTACTATGGTATCGGCAATTATGGGATTTGTAATACCTACCAAGGGTAAGTTACTTGTAGGAGATGTGGATATTAAAGAATATGATCTGAAAGAGTATAGAAAGTATCTTTCAATTGTACCACAGGATATTGTACTTTTTTCAACAACTATAAAAGAAAATATTGACTTTGGTGGTGGATTTAGTGATGATGAAATTATGGAGGCTAGTGTACTTGCAAATGCTCATGAGTTTATTCAGAGACTACCAAAAAAGTATGATACAATTTTAGGCGAAGGTGGTGTTAAATTGTCTGGTGGTGAACGACAAAGAATAGCATTAGCAAGAGCATTGGTTAGAAAACCTAAAATTCTAATACTGGATGAACCTACGTCTTCTCTTGATCCTGTTTCTGAGACTTATATAAATGATTCTCTAAACAAAATAAAAGGTAGGCATACAATAATAGTTATAGCACATAAACTTTCAACAGTGTTTATAGCTGATAAAATAGTTGTTATGAAGGAAGGAAGAATAGTTGAAATTGGTACTCACAAAGAACTTGTTGAAAATAAAGGAGAATATTTCAAACTCTTGTCTAGCTATTCATCGCTTTCTAACTAGCAGATTCAGAAATGTAATTTTTAGTAGTAATTAGATTTGATTTAGTTTGTTTGACCCTTTGCCTTTTTGGAATATTACAGATGAGTTTTGGGTAAATTATAGATTTCTGAAGTTTAGAAAAAGTTGTAAAGATTGTAATTGTATGAAAATATGTTAGTTGTTTGGGATTTAGTTTGAAATGATTAAGGATAATTTGTAATACTTTATATCAGATTTATGAAATCTGTTTTCGTTAAGGTTTTCCTTGATAATAATGTTGTACCATTT
This sequence comes from Brevinematales bacterium, assembly GCA_026415355.1. Classification (NCBI taxonomy): domain Bacteria; kingdom Pseudomonadati; phylum Spirochaetota; class Spirochaetia; order Brevinematales; species Brevinematales bacterium. The sequence goes on along the minus strand of JAOAHF010000006.1, from coordinate 13,157 downwards.
ATAGTAAATGGTGATGAAAGCCTTGATTTTGGAGATTATGTTGTTATCCAAACAAAGTATGGCAAAGATTTGGGTAAAGTTATGTCTAAACCTTCTGATGTAATGAATGTAGAAAATAGTATAATTTCAAAAGCAACTGAAGAGGAGATAAATAATTTCAAAAAGAATCGTATCAAGGATTTAAAGGAAGAGAATAATATAAAATCTATACTATCAAAGCATAATCCTGAAGCACACTTTGTAAGTTGTTACTTTTTGCTTAACAATGCTAGGTTAATCGTAAATTTTTTCAGTGATAAAAGAATTGATTTTAGAGAGGCAGTTAAAGATCTAGCAAGTGTTTACAAAACAAGAATCGAGATGAGACAAATATCAAATAGAGAAGCTTTCAAACTAAAAGGTGGAATAGGAATATGTGGTATGGAAACTTGTTGTTCTAGATTTAATCATCTAAAGCAACATATAACCGCCAGTATGGTTAGGGAACAAGGATTAACGGAAAGTAATGCCAAGACTATAGGACCCTGCGGTAAATTAGTGTGTTGTCTTGCCTATGAAGCACATTGTTACATATGTGGTAAAAACATTATTTTTGATAATTCCTCACAAGAAGTAATTTATGGATAGGTTTATAACAATTCCAAATATAATATCTCTTGTTAGAATATATTTGACTGTACCTATAGTTTATCTGATGTGGAAGGGTAGTGAATATTATATAGTTTGTTTAATATTGATAATAGTTGCTTATTTGTCAGATGCAGTTGATGGAATCATTGCAAGAAACTTTAATCAGGTATCCGAGTGGGGTAAAGTTTTAGATCCATTAGGTGATAAGATACTTTCAACGGGACTTGTAATTACTTTTTCTCAACTGGGTTTTCTGTCAGTAATATTTGCTTTTATAGTTATTTTGAGAGATTTTGTTATATCGTTAATTTCAACTAAAGTTATCAAAGAGACAAATTCAGTTAGACAAGCTTCAATACTAGGTAAAGTGACAACTTTTGTGCTGTTTGTTGTTTACACTATTGCTATGATGGCAATGATCGGATTAGTATCTCATATCGTTGTAAAAAAGCTTCAAGTTGTAGCAACGTTTTTAGTTATTGTTTCAGGAGTTTATTATTTGTTTTCTTATACTTTGGTTGTAAGGAAGAATAAAAATGCTTAGGCATGATATTTTTTCAATACCTTTGTCTAGAGTGCTTCAGAATATGGGTTATTGGATAACTACTAGTTCTCGTTTTATGACTACTTTTTGTAATACCAGAAACAGACTTGTATTTTCAGGAAGTGTAATTTTTGAAGTAAGTATGACTGATTCTTCTATAGATATGGATTTAGTGAAATCAAAGCAGTTCTCATTTGCTTTAGTTTCAAAAGAAAAAATATTTGTAGGTAATAGCGACAGTAGAATTATTTTAATTCCTAATTTTGAGAAGTTGGTGCTTATCGAGAACTTAAAGCTATCGGAAAAAGTAATAAAAAAACTCTCAATTTTGAAGGAGAATATAAAACCTCAAGATTTAATTTCGAAAATCTCGGAAATGTTTAGAGCTGAAAAGGTAACTGTTATATCTAAAAGGAATTTTTATTACTTTAGAGAACTGGGATATCTTAGATCAGATATTAGGAATATAGAGCTATATCTGTCTAGGATATTCTGTAATATGGTAGACTTCTCTGATGAAGATATCTGGAAAGCTAAAACAGTTTTGTATGAATTGTTTGATAACTCACTTGAGCATGGGAGTAAATTTGATAAAAACAAGATTATAAAAGTTGAAACTCTTATAAGTAATAATGGACTTCATGTTATAGTTTCGGATCAAGGGGAGGGTTTTAACATTTCGAAGGTAGATTTGACTTTTAACCATAATAAAACGACAGGAAGAGGTATAATGATGATAAAAACACTATCTGATATTTTCTCTATCAAAGATAGTGGAAGGACGGCTGGTGTGTTCATAAGTAGAGAAAAATCTCAATATATACCTTTTATAGTTTAGCTACCTATGTATTTTCTGTAGAGGTATTCAGATTCTTCTTTTGAATTTGAGCTTGAGATTATCAATCTACCATTTCTGAATACAAACATAGTTTTGTTTTCTGCAACAAAGTTAATATAGTCTGAAGTAGAATCAAGTATTTTTATACCATTTCTTACAAAAATATTGTGAAGTAACATGATATCAACTTGCCTGTCGTCTATTGGAAATACCATAGAAGAGTTATCGTTACAGTTTTCATTTATTATCTCTCCATATTCTCCGGATATGAAATTGTAATTTCCATCTATGCATGAACTACATCCTTTGCTGAAGTCAAATTCTTTTATATCGTTTTCTGATATGATGTAACTTTTGTTGCTACTGATAGCCGTAGATATTGCTTCGGATAAAATATTCAAGTTTGGTATCATTTCCTTGACTACAAAATAGTTTGAAAACGTCCTGTTATTTTCTATAAGGCATCTTACGCAGCTTCCTTTACTGACTCTCTTAACTACAATTTTTGAGTTGTATACTACTAGTGATATAAGGTTATTACTTAATTTTAGGCATATGTCGTTTATCATGAGAGATGATATTGAGTTGAATGTTAGGTCTATGACATGAGTTTTTTTTCTGGGTATAGAATTTTTTAAGGAAATATGGTTTATTGAGATATTTTTGTGCTTTGGACCTACTTTATTAGGGTATGGACCTAATAATAACTCTGCGTTAAAATTTTCTGAGATACTTATGGATATGTCGTTAACTCCTAATATTACCATTATTTTATGAGTTCTGGTATGTGCTTTTTTACCAAACTTATCATTTCTTCTTGAGATAGAGAACCTACTTTACCTTTTTCGTACATTTCAAGTACATCTTCGTATATTGCTTTGATACCTTTATGATCCTTTGATAATCTTTTTTCACCTTCTAGGTTAAAGTAAGTATTGATCCAATATGCGATTCCTGCACTGCCTGACTTGTCTGTTATTATAACGAGAGGTTTCCTACCTAGTATTTTTTCAGTATCGAATATATTGTATATTTCTGGATCTTTCATGAGTCCATCTGCGTGTATTCCTGCTCTTGTTACGTTGAAAGTATCACCTACGAAAGGTTTTTGGGGATCAATTTTGTCTCCTATTTCTTTTTCGAAATATTCCTTGATTTTTGTAATGACTTTTAGATTCATATTGCCAATATTACCTTTTATTCCATAATACCAGAATATAATTTGTTCTAATGGTGCATTGCCTGTTCTTTCGCCTGTTCCGAGTAGAGACGCGTTTATTGAAGATGCCCCATACAACCATCCGGCTACAGAGTTTGCAATGACTACTCCAAAATCGTTGTGCATATGCATTTCAAGTAATTCCGAAGGAACTCCTGCTTCTTCTCTTAGATAGTAAACTAGTTTAGGTACTCCTCTTGGTAAAGCTGCTGATGGATAAGGTACACCATACCCCATTGTATCGCACAACCTTATTGTTATCTTCATTCCGCTTTCTTGAGATATCTTCATGAGTTTCTGTGCGAAAGGTATCACAAAACCGAAAATATCTGCTCTTGTTATATCCTCAAAATGACATCTTATCTCTGAGTAACCTAACTCCGCTGCCTTTCTAGCAACCGATAGATACATTTCTTCAACTCTTTTTCTATCTAAGTTTAGCTTTTTGTATATGTGGTAGTCTGATACTGAAGTTAAAATTCCTGTTTTTCTTATACCTAAGTTTATAGGAATTGTTATATCTTTTTCTGTTGCTCTAACCCAACCTGTGATTCTAGGATATTTTGCTCCTAGCTCCATACACTTTTGAACTGCTTCTCTGTCTTTATGTGTGTAAACAAAAAACTCAGTTTCTTTAATTATTCCACTGTTGTTGTCTAGCTCAACCAGCATTTTGTATAGATCATATATCTGATTTATAGTGTATGGATCTCTTCCTTGTTGTCCATCTCTGAATGTGGTATCCGTTATCCATATTTCGTCTGGTATGTTTTGTGGAGGTATTAGATTATCGAATTCTATTATGGGGGGCTCGGTGTACGGGAATATCTCCCTATAATACTCTTCTTTATCGTATATTGTTTGATATTCTTTTGTTATTTTGATACCTTGGTATTTGTTCCATTTCATTTCTTATCCTCCAAAGTATTTAATGTTTTATGATGAATTAAAAATTTTTCAACTAGTAGAGAAGTTAATAAGACATTTATTATTACTAGAATATGTTTCTTAATGTTCTTTTTCCTGTGATTATAATAATTGTCATTTCTTTTATGCTTTCGAAGTTTAGGAAAATAGATCCTTACAATCTAACAGTCTTGGCTATATATATCCTTACGCCTGGATTAATACTTAGGTCATTTGATATAAATGGATCAGTTTTGCTACAAAACTTTTTAATAACACTATTGCATCTTATTATTCAATCTGTGGTTATGTATTTAATCTCAAGGTATGTGGCATCTTTTATTAAGTTATCAGTTAGATCAAGATATGCTTTTATTTTACTTTCATTTTTACCTAATACAGGTAATATAGGTATTCCTGTAATTGAACTGTATCTTGGAGCTAGTGCTAGTAGTTATGCTGCTCTTATACTAGTATTGACGTCAATAGCAACGCAAACTTATGGAATTTACTTAGTTTCAAGAGGTGTTAATAGCTCTGAAAGCCCTATTAGAAACCTAAAAAAATCAATTGCTGATATACTTAAACTTCCTCTTGTATATGTAGTTTTTGTATCTATAGTCTTATCCATGTTTAATATAAAATTACCACAATTTATAAGAGAACCTGTATATGGACTTGGTGTTTCTGCGCTTATTTTGGGACTTATTCAATTAGGGATAGTTTTGGGTGAGATAAAAATAAAGCTTATACCTGTAAAATTTGTTGTTGCTGTTACGATTATGAAACTTATAATATCTCCATTGATTGCCTTGGGAATAGGAATTTTGTTAGGAATAAATGGTACTGAACTAAAAGTTGTGGTTATGCAATATGCTATGCCTTCTGCGCTATACTGTAGTATTTTAGCCACTTTTTTTAGGTTAATTCCTAGAACAGTAGGAATTTCTGTGTTTTTTTCAACAATAGCTAGTTTTGTGACATTATATGTTTTGATGGAGATACTTAATCTTTTTTGAAATTTATACAACAAATAATTATGAAATGTTTAAGTATTTGCTAGTTGCTGGTGATTTTTTGAAGTTTCATGTTTGTCTTTTTATTTGTATTATGTTGTTAGAGATAAAAAGATTTGATTGTTCTAAATAATCCGCATAGGGCTATTGCTATTGCGTCTGCGCAATCATCTGGTTTTGGTATTTCGTCTAAGTTTAGTAGTAATTTTACTATGTTTTGTATCTGAGTTTTTGGATGGAATCCCTTGCTACCTGTTATGCATTTTTTTACCTCAAGTGGTGTGATACTTAGAATCTCTATGCCTGACTTTAAGACTTCTATTTTTACAACCCCTACAGCTTGAGCTACTTTTGTGGCAGTTTTTACATTCTTGCCAAAAAATACCTCTTCTATGAATACGATATCTGGATGGTAATTTTTTATTAAAGAGTTGATAAAGTTATGGATTTCCAACAGTTTTTCATTGAAATCTTTATTATCAGATGTATCTAGAACTCCTGCTTTTATAAGGTTAAGTTTGTTTTCCTTGTTTTCTACAATGCCATATCCTAGGATTGAATATCCAGGATCTATTCCTAAGACTTTCATAGATATTTTGAATACTTATCTTGGTTTTTCATCATTTTAACAAGTTCTCTTATAGTTTGATCTTCAGATTTTTTGGTTATTAATATACTATCTCCTTCTTTGATTATTATCATATCTTCTAGTGAACTGACTGCGATAACCCCATCGTTTTCTCCTATTATTAAGGAGTTTTTGACATTATGAGATATAACGTTGCCTTCGATTACATTTCCGTTATCATCTTTATCGTTGAGTCTATAAACAGCTGACCAAGATCCGATATCATCCCATATAAAGTCACTCTTAACGCATAAAACAGATTTACTTTTTTCCATAACTCCATAGTCAATTGATATACCCTCTATTTTTTCGAACTCCTCAATTATAACATCGCTTTCGTAGTCTTTACCTATAGCATCTTCGATGATTGTAAGAGCTTCCCATAGGTTTGGCATGTGCTTTGATATTTCTTCAAGTATTGTTGATACCTTCCATATAAACATTCCACTATTCCAAAAGAATTTACCCTTACTTAGATATTCAACAGCTTTTTCGTGGTTAGGTTTCTCAACAAATCTCTTGACTTCAAATATATTCTTGCTGAAGAAGGTATCTATTATATTCCCAACCTCTATATATCCGTAACCGGTGTCAGGTCTTGAAGGTTTTATACCTAATGTGATTAGAGATAGGTATTTTTCGGCTGCCTCAAATCCCGCTTCAACAACGTCGTAAAATTTGTTCAGATCATCTACATAGTGATCTGAAGGCATGACGAACATTGTGTAGTCACCAAAGTATTTTCTTATGTAAGTTGCTGCTAATCCTATAGCAGGTGCAGTGTTTTTAGGTAATGGTTCAATTATTATGTTACTTTGGGGTATTTTGGGTATTTGTTCTTCCACAAGGTTAACTAGGTCAGATGATGTAACTATAAATATCCTATTCTTGTCAACAATGTCAAGAGCTCTTTCGTATGCATACTGGAGCATTGATTTATCGCCAATTAGGTTAAGAAATTGTTTCGGATAATTCCTCCTACTTTTAGGCCAAAACCTTTCTCCACGGCCACCTGCCATTATTACAACACACCGCATATATCGAACCTCTTAGTTTGTAATTTTAACAAACCTCTCATACTGTGCGTCAAACAAACTCTTGCTACTTTCGTAATCGATCGCAAATATAACTTTTCTGATGGTATCGTAGCAGTAAAAATTTGTTTTTATCTTATCCAAAACCATAAGTGTCATTTCATTATAACCATTGTAAAGCTTAATCTGTGAGATTGGGGTATTTGTTTTTAAAATAAGATTTTTGTACAATTTGTTGTCTTGGTCAATGAAGTGTTCTATTGCCAAGCTCCTTAGATTTTTTAGAAATTCATTTTCAATAAATATACTGTCAACTTCTTTTTCAATAGGTATTACCGAGAACCACTTGTTATTTTTGTTAGTAAAGATAATCTTTGGAAAACTTATTGGTTTATATTCAATACCAGTAATGTTAGTCCATTCATGGGTGAATATGTTTTTGTCTCTTATTTCTTCTGGATACTTAAGTATGTTATCGATTTTATAGGCATATACAAGATAAATAGTTTCGTAATTTCCGTTAAGGGTGACATAGTAGTAATCTTTTGTTGGTGCAAGATTTCCGACAAGTATTTCATTTGTTATGTTATTTGCCACAAAAGTTATTCTAGCATTTGGTCTTGAAAATCCAAAACTGTTTATTATATCTTCAACTTCGTTTGATGAGATACTTCCTAGATTTTCAATATCTCCTATTATGTTTGCTACGAAATTTGCAAGTTTATATTCTACTCTATCGATGATGTTTGAATATGATACAAACCAAAGATTGTTAGATTTGATAATAAAGTACTCATATTCTTTTGTTCTGTCGTAGTAATCTCTGAAATATATCCCTAGATATGAAATATCATCAGAAGAGAATTTCCCTACAAGGTAGTCCCTTTTTTTTATTACCTTGACTTCTCCTCTGTCGATTATTAAGAAAAAAACAACCAACCCTAGTAAGATAGCTGAGAGGGAGAGTATTAAAAGAGCCTTTCCCCTCATTTTATAATTCCTTTTATTTCTTAGTTTTCTTACCTAGTCTATGAGGTCTGGGACCTTTTCTAGTTCTAGCATTTGTTCTGGTTCTTTGTCCTCTTACAGGTAAACCTTTTTTATGCCTTTGTCCTCTATAACATCCTATATCTATTAATCTCTTTATGTTTAACCTGATTTCAGTTCTCAAATCTCCTTCAAGTTTATAATTCTTTTCAATTTCGTTTTTTAATTTGTTAAACTCTTCTTCAGATAGTTCAGAAACTTTCTTATTAGGATCTATCCCTAACTTTTTTGGAATACTATAAGCAAGAGACTTACCTATGCCGAAGATATATCTCAATGCTACTAAAAGCCTTTTGTTGGGTAGTTCAACACCTGCTATACGTGCCATGAAATTCTACCTCCTTTTTGCCTTTGTTTATGTTTAGGGTTTTCACATATTACCATGATTCTACCTTTTCTCTTTATTACTTTACACTTTTCGCAGATAGGTTTTACTGAAGCTTTGACCTTCATAATAACTCCTTTTACCATAAATTTTATACAAACTTTCGAAAAAAAATCAAACTAATAACTGGATTTTGTAAATTAAATATTTTCTCTCAAATTTTCCCCTTTATCTGGAAAAACTATTGGGTATTAGGGTATAGAATTTTAAAGAGAAAATTTGGTTTGTTTTTAATTATCTAGTAGCTTAGTTTATATAACTTGCTTTTCAAGGATGACTTGTAGTAAGTTTATCATCAAGGTATATGAAGTATGTAAGGCTATTTGGGGTTTTGTTATTTTACGGTGTTACTTTTAATATTTGGCCTGTGCAATTTGAGTTCCTAAGTCAAGGAGCAAAAAATATAGCGGTTGGAAGGAGTGGTGCAAATCTTTTCAAGGATCCTACTTCTACGATTATAAATCCTTCTTCTTTATCGCTTGAGAATAGCTATATGCTTTTGTACTACGAGGCTAGTTCGTCTGTGAATGTAGGGAATATAATGGAGTTGTATAGTAAAAGATTTGTTTTTGATCCTGCGAATATAGGAGTAAGTTTAAGAATTAATAATCTGACAAGATTTTCTATTTTGTATACATCCTACATACACGATTTTGATAGTCCAGAAACAATATACAAACCTTTACTTTTCGGGGTATCTGGTAAAATAGCTCCATTTATCCTAGTAGGTATATCTGTAGGCCCTGTTTTGGGTATAAATGATGTAGTTCCGGTATTTTCTTTTATGGCAGTTGGTGGAGCTAAGTTTAAGTTTGAAGAAAGTTTAAGTATATCTTTTGTCATAAAGTCTCCTTTTTCAACGTCGTATTACAATACTTTTTACGGAGAGATAACTCAAACATTTCCACCTATACTGTCGATAGGGGGAGCATTTCATATATATAACGGTATAATACTATCTAGTGTCTTAGAGATAGTGTTTCTAAACTTTGTTTCTGCAAAGTCAGGTAGTGCTGAGATATTTCTATTTAGAGATAAAATACATGATTACATTTTCCCTAAAATTGGCCTAGTATACTACGATAATGTATCAGGATATAGAATTATGGCAGGATTTTCTAAAACACAGATAGAAGTAATCTCGAGGTCTATACCACAATATCATTTGAGTGCAGGAGTTACTTTCTTTATAAAAATACCGAACTTAAATGAGTTTGAGGTTAACTTTTGCCTTGATGATCAAATACTTCTTAATATTTTAAGAATATTTCCGGAAAATTCTAGGAAGATATCACTTCATGTAAGTGGAGAGATTAGGTTTTAGAAATTACATACTTTCAGGTGCCGAAACTCCTATGATCCATAATCCTTTCCTAAGTACATTTTTAATAGCCTTAACAAGTATTTTTCTACCTGTTAGTACTTTGTTATTGTCGATGACTCTGTATTCGGAGTAGAATTTGTGAAATAGTGTTGCTAGCTCATGAAGATAGTTTGTCATTCTTTGGGGATCTAATGATAAAGTTATATCTATTATTTCTTCTGGAAACCTTATAATCATTACGGCTATTTCTCTTGCTATCTGATTATCTATTATTGGAGTTTCAATTATTCCAAGACCTTGTGAATTTCGTATTATTCCTGCAATTCTTGCATGAGCGTATTGGAGATAGTATACAGGGTTTTCGTCACTTTGTTTTTTAGCTATTTCTAGATCAAAGTTAATATGTGTATCAACTTTTTTTGAAATCATGAAGTATCTAACAGCGTCTGTTCCTACTTCTTCAATAACTTCTCTCAAGGTAATTATATCTCCAGTTCTTTTTGACATTCTGACAGGATCTCCACCTCTGAAGAGTGAAACTAGTTGACCTAATATTATTTCAATTTTGACATCTTTGTGGATTGAAGTGACAGCAGAAGTAAGTCTTTTCACATATCCGTGATGATCTGCACCCCATATGTTTATCAACCTGCTATATCCTCTTTTTATTTTGTTTAGATGGTATGCTATATCTACTCCAAAGTAGGTATATTCACCGTTTGATTTTTTTACAACTCTATCTTTGTCATCTCCAAAGTCAGTACTCTTAAACCACAGTGCACCTTCCTTTTCATAGACGAGTCCTTTTTCACTCAAGATTTTTAAAGTTTCTTCAACTTCTCCATTTCTGTGAAGTGATAGTTCGGAAAACCAGTTATCAAAGTGTACTCTAAACTCTTTAAGATCTTCTTTATGCCACTCTAGTATAATATCAATAGGAGATTTGTTTATTCTTGCAAGTTCATTTATGTAATATCCGTGATATCCGTTTTCAGGTATTTTTTCACCTTTTCTAACTGCTTCAACTGAATCTATCAAAAGTTCCACTTGTTTTCCGGCGTCATTTATGTAGAACTCTGTATCAATGTCGTATCCAGCAGTTTTAAAACATCTGTAAAGAGTATCTCCTATAGCTGCCCATCTTGCGTGACCTATATGTAAAGGTCCTGTAGGATTTGCGCTTACATATTCTAGTAGAATTTTCCCCTTACCTTTACCAAAATCTGATTCACCGTAGTTTTCGTTGTTAGCAACTTCTTTGATTAGTTTTTCTAAAGAATCATTAGATATACATAAGTTAATAAATCCGCCATTTGCTACTTTTATACTGTCAAAGATATTGTTATTTTTACTTTCAAGTCCTTCTTTTATAGTATTTGCTATGTTTGGCAATGCAATGGTTTGGCCTTTTGCTTTTAATTCTTTTGCTATTTTAAATGGTATCGTTGTTGAATAATCACCGAAATTTTTGTTTTCAGGATATTCAATGGCTATTTCATCTTCTGTGTAATTAATTCCAAATTGTTCCTTAACAATATCAGCTATCCATCCTTTTAGTATATCCCTTACAACCATAACAAAAATTATAATTAACTCAGATATATAGTTTAAATTTTGAAAGTTGTTTGTTGTTTCTCTTCCGGATGTTGGTAGTAACACTTTTTAGTTAATCTCTTAGTAATTGTCACTTTACATTAATTTCCTTCGTTAGTAAATATTGGAGGATAAATTATGAATATTTTTAGGATATTCCTAATTATTCTAATAGGGGTGTCAATAGTAGTTGGGTGCCAGAAAATGCCAACGCTTGAAAATATATCTAATCTTGACTTAGGTTCTACTACATCTGACGTAGATACTCAAGAACCATTTGTTAACTTTGTTTCTCCTAAGGATACTGCAGTAGTTAATCAGGTGTTTTCATATTTGGCTTTTGTAAGTGACAATAAAGGTATAAGCAGAGTTGTTTTTATAACTCCTTCGGATAGGATAGAGATAGATGGAAAGGATCTTGAAATCGTAAAAACACCTCAAGGAATTGTTTATTCACAATTAAGTGGATTTTTTGCCCTGTCAACAAAGGGTACTAATATTATAAAAGTTTTTGCTGTGGATTCAAGTGGTAACTATAGTTTTACGAACTCGATTAGGGTTATAGTCGATGTTTCCAATCCTACTGTGAGCATAGTGGGTTTTGAAAATACTTCTCTAAAGATAGTATCTACGAATTTTGAGTTGTCGATTCTAGCAAGTGATGATACAGAAATTGATGGTATTTTCGTGTCTGTAAATAAGAGTAATTATGCTAGAGTTTCATCTAGCTTTACATTCTATTCAAACTTAGTTTTTGTTAACAATTCTACCAACACTGTAAGTGTTTATGTAAAAGATGCTTCTGGTAAGTTAAGTGAGATAAGAGAAGTTACTGTTATTGTTGATCAAGATATTCCTGTAGTATTTATAACTGAACCTTCGGATTATGTATTTTTTAACACATCTAATATAGTTATCAAAGGTAGTGTAAGCACGTCAAGTGGTATGAGTATTACAAAGCTGTTTTTCAACATAGATAACTCATATTGGGAAGAGATGGTAAATCCACCTATGCAGTGGACTATTCAGAAGACTATTAACATGCAAAGTAGTAATATAGTATTAAGAGTTAAGGTAAGGGATAGTAACAATAGAGAGAGTTCTGAGGTTATTAAAGTTTTTGGAATCGATTATACCAAACCTACTTTGTCTATTAATACTCCTGCTAACGACTTTATCACAACAAATAGTAGTATAACTATTTCTGGTACTGCTGGTGATAACATAGGTGTTAAGCAAGTTATGGTCAGACTCAATAATGGTAATTATGAAGAAGCCATTGGATATACATCGTGGAGTAAGTTGATATCACTTGTTGACGGCACTAATAGTGTGTACGTAAAAGTTATTGATTTTGCTGGTAATTTTGCTGAGAGTAGCATATCAGTAATTAAACAAGTTCCTGGAGGTTCTGGTGGAGGTTCTGGAGGTAGTACGATATCTTTTCCAGGTGACGATGAAGATCCTAGGGATTGGAGAGTGTATTTTGTTATGACTGATAGATTTGTTGATGGATTTTCTGGTAATAACAATATTTATGGTGATGAGTATAGAGCACCTAATAATGATAGCTCAGATGCCCTAAGGTATTATAACGGTGGTGATTTTAAAGGTCTCATAAATAATCTTGACTACATAAAGAATATGGGCTTCAATGCTATTTGGATTACTCCTGTTGTAAAGCAACCACCAGGAAGATATGTCAACAGTGGTCAAACCTATGACGCAGCTGGTTATCATGGATACTGGGGATATGATTTTGATAGTATTGATCCACATTTAGAATCTCCAGGTGCAACATTTGATGACCTAATAAGAGAAGCACACAATAGAGGTATAAAAATAATACTTGACATTGTTCCTAACCACGCTCATGGTGGTGATGCGCATCCAAGTGTTAAGTGGTTTAATGATAGGCTAAAGGTTAAGTTTGATGGACAGTGGTGGGAGGTGTCCTTTATTCCACATTTAACCCTCCCGACGGGCGATCTAG